>CAJWIZ010000121.1 GCA_913041805.1 uncultured Prochlorococcus sp. | reverse complement strand
CTGATACAGGTATCTTCTCCAAAGGCTGCACCTGGAATTAATGCAAGTCCAACTTGCTCAAGGGCAATCTCGCAGAATTCTATAGAGTTTGGAAAACCTTGAGGTAATTTAGGGAAAGCATAAAAAGCTCCTGTAGGTTCAACTAGGGATAAAGCTTCAATCCCATTTATACCTTTACAAAGGATGCTTCTTCTGTCGTTATAACTTTTAGCCATAGCCAAAACACAATCTTTTGAACCGCTTAGAGCTGCCAATGCTCCACGTTGAGCAAAACTACATACATTGCTTGTACTTTGACTTTGTAAGGCACTGGCAGCCTTGATGACTTCTCTGTTCCCAGATAAATAACCAATTCTCCAGCCGGTCATAGCCCAGCCCTTAGCGAAACCATTGACAGTAAAGATTCGATGAATTAGGTCTGGAGCAATTGCTCCAAAGCTGTGATGTACTTCGTTTTCAGTTAGGAGAAATTCATATATCTCATCACTCATTATTAAGACTCTTGGATGTCTACGCAGTAGCTCCGCAATTTGTTCCATCTCAATCTTTGGCATCACTCGACCAGTTGGGTTGCAAGGTGAGTTGAGGATTAATAGCTTGGTTCGCTCATTGATGGCAGCTTCTATACGTTCAATATTGATTGCGAATCTTTCGCTTGGAGTGGAAGCAATATGTATAGGTGTTGCGCCTGCTAAAAGTACGATTTCTGGATAGCTCAACCAGTATGGTCCTGGGATTACCACTTCATCACCTTGATCAAGAATTACCTGAAAAAGGTTGTAGATCGCTTGTTTCCCGCCATTAGTTACCAAAACATTGTCTGAAGAAGTTGGTATCTGATTGCATTCTGTTAGTTTTGTAGCAATGGCTTCTCTTAATTCTGGATCTCCTGCGGCGGGTCCATAACGAGTCCGACCATCACGCAAAGCCTTTACTGCTGCTTCAACAATAAATTGTGGGGTATCGAAGTCGGGTTCTCCAGCACTAAGACTGCAAATGTCCTTCCCTTGTTTGATTAGGGCTTTGGCTCTGGCGCTGATGGCCAAAGTCAGCGATGGATTAAGGGCTATAGCCCGTTTGGAGATTAGTGAGGTGTGTGACATCTTTTCAGCATCTTTTGGAGGATGTGACGCACAGAATTCATCCTGACTGAAGTTGTGTCTTATACAACCATAATTAGTCTTAGCAATTTTTTGGATGTCTTCTATTTCCCTCAGTTTGGCAATAGCTTCTAATCACCCTATAAAACTTGCAGAGTTTTATGCTTTTGCAACAAATGGACAACTTGAACTTGGAGAAAATAAATACCATTGCAAGGTTATTTTGAGAGATGGATTAATGATTCACCTCTATAAACCTTCTAGAAATGAGCCTATACCTAATAAGGGTCGAGCAATGTCACTTTGCTTGCAGCAGGAAGCATCTATACAACCTCTGATCACTATTAAAGAATGGGTAGGATTACTTGCTTCAGGCGGGGCAGAACTTGCTAAAGAGCCAACTCTTGAAACATTTGGAGCTGAAGCTTGGATGACTGACCCAGAAGGAAATGATTTCTTAATTTGTGTACCAATTATTTAGCAATTTATCATTCGCAAGTGATAGTCTCTATTTGAATAATTAAGTGACAGCAGAAATCTTGGCAAATGAACTTATATGTGAATGTTGTGGCATAAATCAATCTTCTGCTCAGGTTGTAGTTAGTCGTGGCAATCCCTCAGCTCGCTTCATGTTGGTTGGAGAAGCACCAGGAGCCATGGAAAATTCAATAGGGCAGCCCTTCGTGGGTAGGTCAGGAAAACTATTGGATATTTTGTTGAAAGATGTGGGTATTCACCCTGATAGAGATATTTATATATGCAATGCAGTTAAATGTAGGCCTCCAAAAAACCGAAGACCTACAAAAGATGAACTTCTATTGTCGTTGCCTTGGCTAAATCAACAAATACAACTTGTTGACCCTTGGGTGATTGCTTTGGCAGGTTCAACAGCTGTAGAGGCGGTTTTAGGATTGAAAGATAAAATTAGTACCCTTCGTGGTAACTGGCAATCCTGGCAGGGCAGAATGGTTATGCCACTTTTTCACCCCTCTTATCTTTTAAGAAATCCTTCTAAAGTTGAAGGTAGTCCATTTTCGCTTACTCTTGAAGATCTTCTTAAGGTCAAAAAGAGACTCAAAGAATTTAGTAAGGTCAAAACTATGAAAATGTTGGATGACAATATAGGAGGCTCGTTATGACTGCCACTTTGGATCATCAATTGGCTCAGAATTTGGCTGATTCCTCTAAGAGGTACGACACAACTATTAGTCGCCGTCCTACAAGGACAGTAATGGTTGGCGATATCCCGATAGGGAGTGATCACCCTGTCAGAGTGCAGTCAATGATTAATGAAGACACTCTTGATATTGAAGGTTCAACTGCAGCTATTCGGAGATTGCATGAAATAGGTTGTGAGATTGTGAGGCTTACTGTTCCAAGTCTTGCGCATGCAAAGGCTGTTGGAGAAATAAAGAAAAGGTTGGAACTTACTTATCGATCTGTTCCTTTGGTCGCTGATGTACATCACAATGGAATGAAGATTGCATTAGAAGTAGCAAATCATGTAGATAAGGTTCGCATTAATCCAGGACTTTTTGTTTTTGAAAGGCCTGATCCTGACCGGAAGGAATTCTCAACTGATGAGATTCGTGCAATTAGGGAAACGACTGTCAAAAGATTTGAACCTTTAGTTAATACTTTAAAGAAACAAGATAAGGCTCTTAGGATAGGAGTTAATCATGGATCTTTGGCAGAGAGAATGTTATTTGAATATGGAGATACTCCTTTAGGGATGGTTCAATCTGCAATGGAATTTGTGCGTATATGTGACTCTTTAGATTATCATAATATAGTGATTTCAATGAAAGCTTCTAGAGCACCAGTGATGCTTGCAGCATATAGATTGATGGCAGATACTATGGATCAAGAAGGGTTTAAGTATCCTTTGCATCTTGGTGTGACTGAGGCAGGTGACGGCGATTATGGTCGTATTAAAAGTACCGCAGGAATAGCTACTCTCTTGTCTGAAGGGATAGGAGATACAATTCGTGTTTCTCTAACTGAAGCGCCAGAAAAAGAGATACCTGTA
>CAJWIZ010000120.1 GCA_913041805.1 uncultured Prochlorococcus sp. | reverse complement strand
CGATTAAGTCCAATAACTTGTTCCCAATAAGATGCAACTTCTGGTAAACCAAAATAACGAGACAGATAAACCAAGTTCAGTATGTCCTTCTGAAAACAACTACCACCAAATCCAGGTCCAGCATTTAAAAACTTGAGCCCAATACGACTATCAGTACCAATTGCAAGTGCAACTTCACGAACATCTGCTCCTGTTGCTTCGCACAAAGCGGCTACTGAATTAATTGAACTAATTCTTTGTGCCAAGAAAGCATTCGCCGTCAATTTTGACAACTCACTACTCCATAGATTAGTTCGCAAGATCTTTTCATTTGGAACCCAATGGCTATAAATAGTTGCCAATGCCTCTATAGCTTCTGAATTACTTCCACCTATGAGTACTCGATCAGGATGCTCAAGATCGCGAATAGCCGTACCTTCTGCAAGGAACTCTGGATTTGACAGTACAGAAAAAGTAGGCAACGTTTCACTCCCTTGCAACTTTGGCTGACGAGAATTAAGAATTGCCTTAATCGCTGCCGCTGTTCTAACTGGCAAAGTACTTTTTTCTACCACTACTGTGTGGCCATTTGCATATTGAGCCACTTGTCTTGCACATGCCTCCACCCATCGCAAGTCACTTGCTTGTCCTGCACCAACACCTTTTCTCTTTGTAGGAGTATTTACTGAAATAAAAACCATCTGCGCTGATGCAATTGCATCATTTACATCAGTAGAAAAATGAAGGTTTCTACCTCTCGTTCTAGCAACAACATCATCTAATCCAGGTTCATAAATAGGTAATTGCTTGAGATCTGGATTATTCCAAGCCGCTATGCGCACCTCGTTTAAATCAACAACAGTCACTTGTATGTGCGGACATCGGTCAGCGATCACCGCCATAGTTGGACCTCCTACATAGCCGGCCCCTATACAACAAATTGACTTAATGGAAGAAATTGTCATCCCTTTGCACACATCAAAGTTTAGCTTCTTAAAAGAGCTAACAATCTATCTAGATCAGAATAATCGACTAATAAATCATTTTCACTAGAAGAATTATTAGAGCAATAAAGCTTTTTTAGACGCACTTGTCCACTATTGACTTCATCATCTCCTAAAACAACAGCCCAAGTTGCTCCCGATCGATTAGCTCTTTTAAATTGTTTTCCAAAAGAGGAGCCTGAACCATCCAACTCAATCGACAAACTTGCAGATCTTAATTTCCTAGCCAGCTCTAATGCTTTGGCCTCTGCTTTATCTCCTTTATTGACAAGATAAGCATCTGGAGATGATCCCCCTGTTTTGAAACCTTCCAAAAGCATTATCAATCTTTCCATTCCAATTGCCCACCCAATACCAGATACTGATGGACCTCCAAGTTGCTCAACCAAACCGTCATATCTTCCTCCGCCACATACGGTTGCTTGCGCACCAAGATGCTCACTAGTGATTTCAAAGGCCGTATGGGAGTAGTAGTCAAGCCCTCTAACCAATTTAGGATTTATTTTATAAGGAATTTGAAGTGCCTCTAGGAAATTTTGAACAGCCTTGAAGCGATCTGAACTCTCATCACATAGGGATTTTTGCAAAGTTGGTGCATCTTGCAGGAGAGATTGAGTATGAGAGTTTTTGCTGTCCAATATTCTTAAAGGATTGGTTTTCAGGCGTTGCTTTGAATCAGGGTCAAGATGTTCATATCGACTCTCCAGCCATTCAACTAAAAGAGCACGGTAGTTTTTGCGATCCTCAGTTGATCCAAGACTATTAAGTTCTAGGACCAAACTATCTAGGCCTAAAGCCTGAAGGAAATCCCATGCAATAGCAATTACCTCAACATCGCTCCTAGGAGAATCCAAGCCAAAACATTCAACACCCATCTGATGAAACTGTCTTTGCCTACCAGCCTGGGGACGCTCATAACGAAACATTGGTCCTGCATACCAAAGTCGTTGAGAACCTTGATTTAGTAGTCCATGCTCTAAAACAGCACGAACAACAGATGCAGTACCTTCTGGGCGCAACGTACAAGACCTATCACCTCGGTCGGAGAATGTATACATTTCCTTCCCGACAACATCTGTAGCCTCTCCAATACTTCTCGAGAAAAGTTCCGTAACTTCTATCAACGGGGTTCGAATCTCTTTAAATCCTGCTCTATAAAAATGTTCTCGCGCAAGCTTTTCCACTGCCTGCCATCGCTCTGTCTGCTCAGGCAGGACATCGACCATACCCCTTAGTCTCTGGATCTGATTCACGAGAAGAAAGTAGTCAGGTTTATTTTGCCTTATCGAATTGATCAAAGAAATCAGAATGAGCTACATCTATAGTCCAATTGATGCCCCGACCACAATATTTACTCCATCATCATAAAGTCTAATAATATTAAATCAGTGAGGAATGTGTCGGTGCTCTCAGCTTCACTGCATGAGTAGCAGGTCTACATCTATTAGATCATTCCATTAAATAATAAAGAAAGATCCTTGTCTTTATTATTTAATCCGATATATTAATACCTTGCGAAACAAATACTACTACTTGTCAGAGAGTAAATGCAGGCAAAAAAAACAATAACTAAAATATCAATGATCAAAAATAATCACATTTTACTTATAACTTTAAAAGTATCAAAGGATTAATATATGCCAAATATCCTTATCACTGGAGGGGCAGGATTTATAGGGAGCCATACTTGCTCTGTTTTAATAGAAGCGGGTTACGATATCATTGTATTCGATTCATTTGTAAATAGTTCTTCTACCTCACTACAACGAGTCAAAGAAATAACTGGCTTAAATGACACTAAAGATGATTTGCGTCTCAAAATTGTTCAAGGAGATGTCCGCAACAAAGAAGCGTTAGACTCGGTATTTAAAATGGCAGCTCAAAGGGGTCAGCCAATTGAAGCTGTAATTCATTTCGCTGCCCTTAAATCAGTAAGCGAGTCAATAAAAGATCCTTTAAATTATTGGGATGTAAATGTAAATGGTTCTGGTTGCCTTTTTTCTACAATGAATTCTAATAATTGTAGAACCTTAGTTTTTAGTAGTAGTGCCACTATCTATGGAGCACAAAAGAGATCCCCTATTACTGAAGAGTGCATAATCCAGCCAATAAATCCATATGGAAACACAAAAGCAGCAGTAGAAAAAATGCTTTTAGATGTATC
>CAJWIZ010000119.1 GCA_913041805.1 uncultured Prochlorococcus sp. | reverse complement strand
TTAGCTAGCTATTGCATGAAAAGATAGGCTTTGCCGATGTGACAAAGTGTTGGTTGCTCAAGATGAATCTCCTTATTTGTGAGACTCGAAAGGAAAAATTTTTTAAGGGCTTCGGCTGTTATGACGAAAGCTTCTTGTGAGCTTTGTCAGCTTTGCGAATGAGCTTTTGTGCTTCTTTCCTGGATAGGCAGGTTTCTGCTTTCTCTTGGAGCTTAATTAGCTTTGAATGCTGCTTTAATGTATTCATAATTTGATTATAACCAAAACTCTGGTTGTCTTGAAGAAAAGTATTCAGTTTTGAAGGTGCAATAGTTGTTGCTTGATTTGAACTTATGTTTAACGGGTGGGAATTGCATTTGAGATCTTAGTGCAATCCCTTTTGTTGTTTATGACTCAATTAATTAAAGATGTCCAACTAGAGTAACTGAGCGAAACTCTATATTGTCTATGACCTTCCATGGTGCTTCTGCACGCTCGGCATAATTAACTTCTTTAAAACCAATCGATTCAAAAGCAAGTAAGAATTCATCTTCTTGCCATGCTCCACTAATGCAACCACTCCATAGGTCAGGATCTTGTTGTAGCGATATGGGAACTGGACGATTTGAAACGATGTCACTAATGGCTACTCGACCATTGGGCCGCAAAACTCTTTTGATATTTGCAATTAGTGCCTGCCTCTTTGAAGGATTTACAAGATTTAGAACACAATTACTCAAAACAACATCGATACTTTGGTTGGCAATTAAGGGTGAAGTATCAATTTGAGGCTCATCAAGCGATTCTATAGCTCCTTTTATGAAAGTTACGTTTGAAAACCCTATTCGTTTAGCGACTAATGGTGCTGCTTCCCTTGCAATTCCAAGCATCTTTAAATTTCTATCTATTCCAATAACTGAACCTAGTTTTCCGACTATTTGGGCACATATGAAAGCGTTTTTTCCACTACCACTTCCCAAGTCAAGTACGTGGTCTTTTTCATGAACCCATCGAGTGGGATCTCCGCATCCATAATCTTTTTCTACAACATCAGAAGGTATTACTTTGAGTAGCGCTTGATCAAAAGCGACCGGAGTACACAAGCAAGCTTCTTGTTGATTTGCAGCGGCACCATAACGGGCTTCTACCGCAAGCGTTTGATCGATGTCAATTGACTCGGAATCGTTTTTTGATGAGTCGCAGCAACTTTCTGACAAGTTACTTCCCTAAAGGTGAGTTCACTTATTTTGATGCATGATTTCTGCTTGGTTAATTTTTGGTAGAAGCTTTTTTCAATTTAGATCTAAGAATCAGTAGTCCCTATTTAAATATCTTTAAGCAACCTTCTCTGGCGTCTCGACACTTTTTATAGAACTTGTATGACTTCGCTGACTTCAGGGATCATTTCACGAAGCTTTCTTTCTATTCCCATTTTTAAAGTCATTGTGCTACTAGGGCAGCTACCACAAGCACCTTGTAGTCGGACTTTCACTACTGGGCCATCAATTTCAACTATTTCGACATTGCCACCATCAGCTATCAGAAATGGTCGTAGCTCATTAAGCACGGTTTCCACGTTCTCTTGCGTGAGGGCCATGGTTTCTGTGCTCATTGGACTCCTTATCTTTTGTATATGCCTAGCCTAGGAAATAAGCTCATGATTTGAGCAGGAGTGCCAGAAATTTGAAAGTTTCTAATTTGGATAAATCGGAAAATTATTACGACGCAGTGCTTGTAGGTGGAGGTCTTATGAGCTTCACCTTGGCAGTTCTTCTTAATGAGTTGGATCCAGATTTAAAACTATTGATTGTTGAGAGGCTTGACTTTCCTGCTCTTGAAAGTAGTGCAGCAGTGAATAATGCTGGAACAGGACATGCCGCCAACTGTGAGCTTAACTACACGCCAATAAGTTCTAGTGGAAAACTTAATTCGCAGAAGGCACTAGAGATTAATAATGCATTTGAGCAAAGCCTGGAATTCTGGGCTTCTTTAACTGAAATGGGCAAAATTGCCCCTATGAAATTTCTTAATGCTGTTCCTCATATTAGTTTTGTATGGGGCGAGTCGGATGTTCACTTCTTAAAAAAACGTTTTCAGGAATTGACTAAATTTGATGCGTTTTGCGATATGGAATGGAGTAGTGATTTTGGTGAACTTGCTGATTGGATCCCATTGGTTATGGATGGTAGACCTTTTGGACAACCCATAGCTGCAACTAGGATTAAGCGAGGAACAGATATAGATTTTGGCGCACTAACCAATGAGTACCTTCACTCCCTCCAGTTAAATGAAGGATTTAAATTAAAACTTTCTACTGAAGTATTAGGCCTTCAAAAGGATAGCCAGGGAAATTGGAAGATTGAATTGAAGGATGGAACTTCTATTAATCAAGTTTATTCTCCTTTTGTATTTCTTGGTGCAGGAGGTGGCTCGTTATCTCTTTTGCAAAAGTCTGGTATTCCCGAGGCCTTCTCTTATGGCGGATTCCCTGTTAGTGGTCAGTGGTTGGTATGTTCCAATACGGACTTGACAGAAAGACACCATGCAAAGGTTTATGGCAAAGCCAAAATAGGTGCCCCGCCAATGTCAGTTCCTCATTTAGATAGTCGTTGGATCAACAGTAAGCGTTCATTGCTTTTTGGACCTTTTGCAGGTTTCAGTACAAAATTTCTCAAAAAGGGCTCTGGATGGGATCTTTTTCAATCAATCAATAGCAAAAATTTTTCATCAATGTTGGAGGTTGGAGTTAATAATGTTGACTTGATTAAATATTTATTTGGTCAGATTCGTTTGGATCATGATGACCGTTTGAAGTCACTTAGGGCATTCTTACCCCAAGCAAAAAATTCTGATTGGAAACTATCCATAGCCGGTCAACGAGTGCAGATTATCAAGCGAACTTCTAAAGGAGGGATATTGCAGATGGGAACAGAAGTTGTTACATCTTCTGATGGTTCATTGGCTGCACTTTTGGGTGCGTCTCCAGGTGCAAGTACTGCAGTGACCATCATGCTAGAGGTTTTGCAGAGATGTTGGAGCGACAAAATGGGCAGCGAAGACTGGATCAAGAGATTGCAGCGGCTTTTGCCAAGTTTTGGTAATGATTTGACGGCAGACTCTTCTTTGCTATTAAAGACTCGAAATAGAAGTAATTCTTTGTTGAAGCTGTTGTGAGTTATTTGCGTTTTTTGCTGAGGTGGTAGACATAGCTATA
>CAJWIZ010000118.1 GCA_913041805.1 uncultured Prochlorococcus sp. | reverse complement strand
GCAACTCTGCCAGCCCAACCAAGTGCCCCACCACCCAAAGGCTGAAATTCATAACGATTGAGATCAAAGCCATTCCCAACAACAACTGGCTCTGCTGAAAGTTCATAATCAAAGGCCTGGCGATATGTATGAAAGGCCAATCGATGAGGGTCAGATTTAGAAAGATCACCGATCAATGTTTTCATCACTTGGGATACAGCACCCATGCTGATCAAATGGAACAAGGAAGCATCTACGCGCGGTGTCAACCAAATAGGCAGCCAGTCATAACTGAAATTTAAAACTGCATCTGATGACTTACCAATATCAAGAGCTTGTTCCCACAATCCAAGCAAGACCCCATCAGGTGGGATAACAACTGGTGCACTTACCTTCTGATGTTGCCAACTAGGTTGATCAATTCCAGGAACATGTTTAATCACAGCAGCAGAACAATCTTCTGGGAGCACAGAGCCTTCAGGAGCGAGCAAAGTAATTTTATGCCCCAAAGATAAAAGACCTTTTATCAATGAAGACATGGTTAGCTCAACTCCACCACCTCTTCCGCTACCCAAATAGCCAATAGGAGTACTAACTAAAACAAGATCCAAAGGAGTGAATTTCATACCTGCACATCTCCTTTTACGAGTTCAGAGTTTGATGAGTTCGGGTACCAAAAACGCCTCCTTTGGCTTACTAATACAACTGAAACTAAAACCAGGCATACACCTACCCACTGAAGTAAGTAAAGCCTTTCGCCAAGCCATATTCCTCCACTAGCAAGAGCAAAAACAGGAGTTAAAAAAGCGAGTGTGCTGAAAGTTGTTAGCTCCTCTCGATTTGCGAACCAAAAGAACAATCCATACGCCAAAGCACTCCCAAAAAGACTTGCATAAGCCATTAATCCCCATTCAAAAGTCGACCATGATGGAAACGAAGGCCACTGATCTCCTAGGAAGTGCCAAATCAACAAAGGCAAACTTCCCAACAACATGTGCCATCCAGTTACAGCAACAGGATCACTATTGCGACAGGAGAAGCGAATCAAAACAGTACCCAATGCCATAGCCACTGCTGCAGCCAACATCCAAACCTCCCCATTGCTCCAAAGATTAGAAATTGATGAAGGCTGACCCATTAACCACCAATGGCTAAGAACTTCTGGAGGTGTGCCTAGGCAAATTATCCCCAAAAGACCAATCACTAAACCAACCCAGCCAATCGGATTAATTGCATCTCCAAAAAGACTCCTGGCTAACAAAGCAACCATTAATGGCTGTGAATCAATTATTACCGAACCAAGTCCAGCACCTGTCTCGGCGAGTCCTCGAGCAAGACAAAACTGAAAAATACTCGCATCAACAAAAGTAAAGAGCAAAAACCACCACAAATCACTTGAAGAAATAGTCCATCTCTGGCCCAAAAAAGGCACAGCAATAAGAAGTGCAACCCCTGCTGGCAATAGTCTCAATGAAGCAACAACTACTGGTCCTGCAGAATCAACTAACGGAGCCATAGCTGCCATTGCTGTTCCCCAAAGGGCAAATGGCAAAACCATCAACAACCAACGTCGAATCGAAAACATAAGCTCAGAGAGCAGGCTCCTTTTTAAGATCAGAGAAACAACGCATAATCAAAATGATCTGGCCTTTATGCCGCAAATCCAAAAAGAGGATTGCACGCATAATCATTGAAGGACCAATTAATGGTGCTACCCGCAAACTTGTCCTTAAAGCCTTAAGGCAAATCGAAGAGAGGGAATACCCTGCACTGTTATTGCGCATAGATTCTCCTGGAGGCACTGTTGGAGACAGTCAGGAAATCCACGGTGCAATTCTCAGACTCAGAGAAAAAGGCTGTCATGTAATTGCGAGCTTTGGAAACATTTCAGCGTCAGGAGGCGTGTACGTAGGAGTAGCTGCAGATAAAATTGTTGCTAATCCTGGCACTATTACTGGGTCAATAGGAGTAATTCTTCGTGGGAATAATCTCTCAAAATTGTTAGAACGAGTAGGAATACGCTTTGAGACAGTCAAGAGCGGTATTTTTAAAGATATTCTCTCACCAGATCGAGCCCTTTCAAGTGAAGAGAGATCTCTGCTTCAATCATTGATCGACAGCAGTTTTGATCAATTTGTTGCAGCAGTAGCTGAAGGCCGCAACTTGAAAACTGAAGAGGTCTTGAAATTTGCTGATGGGAGGGTTTTCACTGGGTCTCAAGCCAAGGAGCTGGGATTAGTAGATGAACTAGGTGATGAAGATGACGCAAGGCGTCTTGCCGCAAGAATTGCTGATTTGGACGAAGAAAAAACTCGAATAATCACCCTTGGAAAGCCAAAAAAGAAATTAATAGGTTTGCTCCCAGGTAGCACATTTTTATCCAAATTCATTGATTTGATCAGTTTTGAGTTTTCAAACAATGGACAGATCCTTTGGCTTTTTAAGCCCTGAACTATGACCATCCCAATAGAAGGCCATCATTTACAAGGTTTAAGAGGGGCCATTACCAGCACAAGCAATACTTCCGAAGCTATAGAAGCTTCGGTAAGTGAGCTGGTACAAGAATTGGTCAAGAGGAATCAACTCACCCCTGAAAGAATTGTTTCCTTAACCTTTTCAGTAACAAATGATTTAAATGCTTGCTTTCCAGCTGCAATTGCAAGAAAGCAACCAGGATGGGAGAACGTTGCACTACTGGATTGCCAGCAAATGTATGTAGCAGAAGACTTGAAATATTGCATTCGAATAATGGCTCATGTCTGGCTCCCAATCAAACAAAAGCCACAACATACCTATCTTGGTGAGGCCAGCCTGCTAAGACCAGATAGGTCTCCAGGCAAATGACAGCTAGTTTGCCGGCCCAATCTTTCTGCTTTTAGCAAATTGTCGAAGGAGAATTGTTTTAACAAAAAGCTATCAAGACCTCTCTAAACCTTTCAATCTCTAATTCAGATGGCCTTAAATCAATTACGCCTTGGTCTAAAAAATGTCGCATTAACAGGCCTAACACTGGGAGGTATTGCCGCCTGTTTTGCTTTTGAAGGAATCAATAAACCTAATGCAATTGCAGGACCAGCAATGCTTGAATTCCGTTGGGAGCAAGACGATAATTATAGAAAGCTTTACTACTCACAAAGCTCAACGAAAAGACGAGGCCGATCTACTTATTACCTAGTAATGAAACCGAAAGATCGTAAAACAGGAATTCTGAAATTAACTATCACTTTTCCCAAGCATTTT
>CAJWIZ010000117.1 GCA_913041805.1 uncultured Prochlorococcus sp. | reverse complement strand
ACGCCAAAACAACATGAGATTAAATAACAGAATAAGACCCCTATTGGGTCTTCTTTGCATATTGGCATCCTTTATTTTATCTGCACCAGTTTTTGCCTATAACAACCCTGATCTTCTACCCAAGGAATCAACTCCTGTAATAGACCTTGCAAGAACACTCAGTCAAAGACAAAAAAGCCAGCTAGAACAATCCCTAGATGAATATGAACAAAACACTGGATGGAAAATTCGTGTGCTGTCTCAATTTGAAAAGACCCCAGGACTAGCAGTTGGAAAATTTTGGGGACTTGATGAACGCAGTTTACTCCTTGTAGCCGATCCACGTGGAGGGAACCTGCTCAATTTCAACGTAGGGGACGCTTTCTACGCAATGATGCCTAGAACCTTCTGGGTAGAACTTCAAACTAGATATGGAAACCAATACTACGTAAGGGACCATGGGGAAGATGGAGCCATTTTGGATGCAATTGCATCTGTAGAAGAATGCTTAGATCAAGGTGGATGTCAAGTGGTACCAGGGTTGCCAAAAGAACAATGGCTTTTTACTCTCAGCACATCAATTATTGGTGGATTAGTCGCAGGCTTTGCAGCTTTTCCACGCAAAGAAGGTGAGCTGATTGCCTGGCAATGGGCACTACTTTTTTCACCGCTATGGGTCATGCTGTTTGGTGTTTTTGGCATTGCTCCTGTAATAACAAGAACAAGCGATTTAATCCCTTTAATAAGAAATTGTCTTGGTTTCGCAGGTGCAGTTATAAGTGCATATCTTTTGGCGCAAGCAACGATTGGGAAGAGCTCAGGTACAGAATAAGGAAACAAATAGTACGCCTATAAACTCAAAAGATTAGGAAAAAATAAATGGATTACCGAGTTTAAAAAGTTAAATTGCATCCATATTCTTACTTAGCATAATAATTATTTCATTCAATTATATAGCCTATATTATAATCTATTTCTTCTCTAAAAGTATATGCTCGCCTGCCAATGAAGCATCTTTGCGAAACCATTTATGGGCAACATAAGTCAATTTACCGTCAATAAACTCAACCCAAGATAGATGCCTTAATGTATGACCATCTGAATCTTTTACATGCCTGGGAACAGAAGCAGCATTTAAATAAACGGTTCCCCAACGATCTTTAATGAATGTAGATCTACTACGACTTCCAGATTTCAAAGAATGGTGCATATGGCCAAAAACAATAAGATCTGGAATTCGCTTCTCCCTAATCTTAGTTATAGCCAACTCAAGATCTTTATCTCCCCAATCCAAAGAAGGCACCTTCCAATCTCTTCCACACGGACTACTCGCATCTGATCCAAGACCAGTTGGGCCTGAATGAGCGAGAATAACAAGAGGGATTGAAACAGGTACTTGATCTGCCGCTAAAATAATTCTCCTTACAGATTCTTCAAGAGTTATAGGACCAAAAGCACCAAGCACCTCTTGAGAGAGGCGGAACCCTCCTCCAGAACTACAGGGACGTCCTCCAATCACACCAAGTGAAGATAACTTCCATTGTCGCATCCGCCAACCACAGTGAAGATCGCCCAGAAGATTTAATTGATGCCTTAAAACCTCACCTGTGCGGTCAGAGCCTCGATCATGATTACCAAGAATTACAGCTGTTGGAATAGGTAGCTTTCTAATTGCCTTTGCAAGCCTCAAATCTCCTTCTCCTAGATCTCCAACAAAAAGAATTCCATCAGGTTTTAACTCTTCTATTAGCTCATGGTCATCTGGGAACCAGGCCCCATGCAGGTCTCCAGCAATCGCGATTCTCAGAATTGACAGAATAGATTAATAGGCTGGATCTATAATGGCGCAACTTGCTTATTTGAACGCTGATTACCGATGTCTCCGCCTACAAGACGGTTTCACCGGTTCCCAGTCATAGGGAAGGTTTAGTCAAAGCAATAAATAGCCTGCGTAAAAAAAGAAACGCAATAATTCTTGCTCATTACTATCAAGACGCATCAATCCAAGATATTGCCGACTTTATTGGTGACTCACTAGAACTTTCAAGAAAAGCAGCCAATACAAATGCAGATGTCATAGTTTTTTGTGGGGTCCACTTCATGGCAGAGACAGCGAAGATTCTTTGCCCTGAAAAGACAGTATTGATTCCGGATGAAGATGCAGGATGCACACTCGCAGATGATTGCCCTGCTGATGAATTTGCAAAGTTCCGAAATAAGCATCCAGACCATTTCGTCGTTAGTTATATAAATTGCACAGCAGCTGTCAAAGCTCAAAGCGATTTAATCTGCACTAGCAGTAATGCCGTCGATCTAATCAATCAAATACCTAAAAGTATGCCAATACTTTTTGCACCAGATAAAAATTTAGGCAAATGGGTAAAGAAGCAAAGTGGACGTGAACTTACCTTTTGGCCTGGAAGTTGTATCGTTCACGAAACATTTAGTGAGGAAGCTCTTTTAAAGCTAAAGCTACAGCATCCAGAAGCTGAAGTCATTGCACATCCAGAATGTGAAAGTAATCTCTTAGATCTATCTGATTTCATTGGTTCTACTAGTAAATTACTTAAACGAGCGGAATTAAGCCCAGCAGAATCATTTATTGTTTTAACTGAACCAGGAATCTTGCACCAAATGGTCAAGAAGCTACCACAGAAAAAGTTTATAGATGTACCAGGCATAGATGGCTGTAGCTGTAATGAATGCCCTTATATGCGCCTAAATACTCTTGAAAAAATAGTCAATTGTCTTGAAGAAATGAAGCCTCAAATTCAACTAGAAGAAGAAATAAGAACTAAAGCTTTAAAGCCAATAGAGGCTATGTTAAGAATGAGCAAATGATACGCTTAAAAGAGTTTTAAAAATTCTCATAAAGCAGATTTAACATTAACAACTCTGCTGTTAATATTAGTGCCTTGATTAGCTTTTCTAATAGCTTTCACCAAGGCTGTTTCTGCAACTATGTATTGGGTATCCTTACTCGTTCCAAGATCACTTTTAGAAAAATCTACAATATCTTTCTCTGAAATACTTGCTTTAATGTCAGGGATAATCCCATGTTTATGAATATCTCTTCCATTAGGTGTCAAATACTTAGCCACTGTAACTGTTAAGCCAGAACCATCAGAGAGTGCTCGAACTGATTGAACTAGACCTTTGCCAAAGGTTTTCTGTCCTACAAGAATACCTCTACGATTATCCTGAATAGCTCCAGAAAGTATTTCACTAGCACTCGCAGATCCACCATCAACCAAAATAACAACGGGGCTTAAAGTCAAAGCTTTTCC
>CAJWIZ010000116.1 GCA_913041805.1 uncultured Prochlorococcus sp. | reverse complement strand
CAAGCTATTTAGTTCGAGATCTTCTAGTTTTTCTCTAAGCCCTTTATCATCAACCTCCCCAAGTTGTAGTCGAGGTGACTTTGTTAGTGGAACATTTATGAGGATTTTGGCCAATTCTCTTGAGAGATATGCATTGTCTTTATCGTTGCGAAGTTTGCTTTTGACGGCACCTTTAATTGCACCTCTAGATGCTTTTTCCCCTTCCTCTTCAACCTTTTCAAGAGTTGAGTAGACACCGTCAAGATCTCCATTTTCTTTGAGTAGGTTTATGGCTGTTTTTGGTCCTACACCTTTGACCCCAGGTATGTTGTCTGAGCTATCTCCAGTAAGAGCTTTTAGATCTACGACCTCTTTAGGAACAACCCCAAGCTTGGCTTTTACTCCTGCTTCGTTAATAAGAGAAGGTCCATTGCTCTTTGCATATGGGCCACCACTCATATACATCACCGCAATATCTCTTTTATCATCTACTAGTTGGAATAAATCACGATCCCCTGAGAGAATTCTGACACGCCAACCTTCATTAGAGGCTTTGTTCGCAAGAGTGCCAAGCACATCATCTGCTTCATAGCCAGGGGCCATGCACAGTGGTAGATCTAGTTGCTCTTTCAGAATTTGTTGTAGTTGTTCGAGGTCTTGAAAGAAAATGTCGGGAGCGACATCTCTGTTTGCTTTGTAATTTGGGTCTGCCTTATGTCTAAATGTTGGCTCGGCCGTATCAAATGCAATAGTCACACCTTTTGGATTAAGAACCTTGCAGTTATCTAGTAAGGACTTGAGAAATCCATAAGTGACACTTGTTGGTTTTCCATCTTTAGTGGACAGACCTCCTTCACCTCCTTTCGCAAAGGCATAAAAGCTTCGAAATGCCAACGAGTGGCCATCAACGAGAAGCAATATTGGCTTTTCTTTTGCCTCAGGCATGGAGAAGAAAGAGAAATGTTTAGTGTTTAGCTCTATTTAGTCTCGCTTTTTCTTCGCCCATGGTGGGAGATCTATGAACACTTGATCTCCTGGCTTGATCCCTTTAATAATTGCCGTTTGACTACCACTACTGACCCCTAGTTCAACTTCTTGAAATTTTGGTTGGCTTTCTTTTCCAACTATTAAGACTCCTGGCCTCCCTTCTTCCGTCACAATCGAAACTGTGGGGACCAAAGTACTTACATTAGTTGCATCGGTTTGAAATTCTATATCTACAGTCATTCCTATTCTTAGCCTGTCCGATGGTTCGATCAACATCAATGTCACTTCAAAAGAGGTGACATTATTTGTTTTTGTTGCTCTAGGAGCAATTTCACTTACCTTGGCGGCGAATTGTTGATCAGGAAATGCATCAACACGCACATTGGCATCTTGATTAACGCGAATACGTCCAACATCGCTTTCTGGAACTTTCGCTATTACTTCCAGTCCTTGTGATAACTCAACAATTGATGTACTTGTCGAACCTGCCGTTGAGGAGGCTCGTGTAGTTGGCGTGACAAATGCTCCTGGCTCCGCATAGCGAGTTGTGATTATTCCGTTGAAGGGCGCAAGAATATTTAATTGATCTCCTTCTACTTCCCTTTGTTTTAGACGCGCTTTACTTGTTAGGTAGCGATTACGATAATCCTCATGATCTTCCGCACTAATTGCTCCTTGAACAAATAGATTTTTGCGACGGTTATAAGCAGCCTTTTGTTTAACGTATTCAGCTTTTAATTCATTAAGTCTGTAGAGGTAATCACCACTTTTCATCTTCGCAATTAATTGACCTTTCTTCACTGCGTCGCCTTCTTTGACAAAAAGGTCATCTAATAAACCTTGTTTCTCAGGGCTGACATTAACGCTGCGGATAGCTTTTAATTCACCACTGGTTGTGATGAGACCAGGAAGTCTTCCGCTTTTTGCTTCTTCGGTGTAGTTGCTTATGTCTAGGACTCGTTTTTGGCCGGGGCCGAGCTTCCAAACTAGGCCACCTCCTGCCATAAGTATTAAAAAAGAAAAAATGCCAATCCAAGCTTTTTGATTGGGATTAAAACTTTTCATTTTCATAAGAAGAAATAGCCCTTGCGATAAATCGGGGCTTTCAGTTGGCCCGTCTGTTTTGGCCAGTGGGCCAAATATGCTCCACCCCAGTCTCGCTGGTAGTGGGACCAATTGTGGTTTATTTTGCCAGCAATTTTTCTTCGTCTTCGGGTTAAATTATTCTCTATGCTCAAAGCCGGAATTGTTGGGCTCCCAAATGTTGGTAAGTCCACTTTGTTCAATGCACTTGTGGCTAATGCGCAAGCACAAGCCGCCAACTTTCCTTTTTGCACAATTGAGCCCAATGTGGGATCAGTTTCTGTCCCCGATGATCGTTTGAATCTTTTGTCTGAGCTCAGCAGCAGCAAAGATGTCATTCCTACAAGAATAGAGTTTGTTGATATTGCTGGTTTAGTTAAAGGAGCTAGTGAGGGAGAAGGATTGGGCAATCAATTTCTAGCCAATATTCGAGAGGTTGATGCAATTGTCCATGTGGTGCGGTGCTTTGAAGATCAAGATGTTATTCATGTATCTGGCTCAGTAGGGCCATCTAGGGATGCTGAAATAATCAAAATTGAACTTGGCTTGGCTGATCTTAGCCAAATAGAAAAGCGACGTGAGCGCTTGAAGAAACAGATTCGGACGAGTAATGATGCAAAAGTAGAAGATGAAGCTCTGGAAAAGATACAACTTGTTCTAGAAGCTGGAGGTTCCGCAAGTAGTGTTAATTTGAGTGATGAATCAAAAAAGTTAATAAAGCCACTAGGCTTATTGACTGCAAAACCAATTATTTATGCAACTAATGTTGCAGAAGAGGATCTTGCTAATGGGAATAAATATTGTGATGAGATGGTTAAATTGGCTGAGGGTGAAGATGCAGAGGTGATTCGAATCTCTGCACAGGTTGAATCAGAATTAAGCGATCTTGGAGAATCTGAGCAAATAGATTATCTTGAAAGTCTTGGTGTTCAAGAGGGAGGGCTTAAGAGTTTAATTAAGGCAACATATCGTTTATTGGGCCTTCGCACTTACTTCACTACTGGGGAGAAAGAAACACGTGCATGGACAATAAAAGAAGGAATGACTGCGCCTAATGCCGCTGGGGTTATACATACAGACTTTGAAAGAGGGTTTATCCGTGCACAGACTATTGGATATGAAAAGCTTCTTGAGGCTGGATCTTTGGCTTCAGCACGTAATCGAGGATGGTTAAGAAGCGAAGGGAAGGAATACGTTGTTAAAGAAGGCGATGTAATGGAGTTCTTGTTTAATGTATAAAGATATTTCTCGACCAATCGACCTGTT
>CAJWIZ010000115.1 GCA_913041805.1 uncultured Prochlorococcus sp. | reverse complement strand
TTATGTCGCTTCTGTCTGGCTAGCTATCTAACACTTCCGTTTCGAAGCTCATCTCTTATAGATGGATTAATTCCAGCTGTTGAAAAAGGTCTTAAACACACCAAACGACTAGGGCTGCTTGGTGCCTCTGTCACACAACATCCAGAATTCTTGGATTTACTAAATTGGCTCAACAATGATTGTTTTAAAGATATTCATCTCAGTGTGAGTTCTGTTCGTGCTGCCACAGTCAACGCAAAGATGACAAGCATTCTTTCCAACCGTGGTTGTAAATCCTTAACTATCGCAATAGAAAGTGGAAGTGAAAGAATAAGAAAAATAGTCAACAAAAAATTGTCAGAAGAAGAAATCTTGGCTTCTGCTCTATACGCACAAGAAGGAGGTCTCAAAGGCCTAAAACTTTATGGAATAGTTGGACTTCCTACTGAAGTCGAAGCCGATATAGAAGCAACTACTGATCTTCTACTGAGACTGAAAAGTAAGGCATCAAAACTTCGGTTAACACTTGGTGTAAGTACATTTGTCCCGAAAGCTCATACCCCTTTCCAGTGGCATGGAGTTCGTCCTGAAGCCAAAAACCGCCTAAAATTAATAGCAAAGAAACTGAAGCCAAAAGGAATTCAAGTACGACCTGAAAGTTACAACTCAAGTATCATCCAAGCTTTAATTTCCAGAAGCGATAGACGAATAGCTCCTGTCATTGCTCTAGTAAGAGGGTCTCAAAACAACTTAGGCAGTTGGAAAAAAGCTTATAAAGAGGTACAAGAAAAAATTACTTCACAGAACAGTGATCCAGCAACAACATTTACCAAACTACCTGCATGGCAAGAAGTAATTCATGAAACTTGGGACAATTCTCAAGTTCTTCCTTGGACACATCTTGAAGGTCCACTCAAAAAAGAAGTACTCATTCAACATGAACAACAAGCCTTGACTGATCATTCCGTATCGAATCAAGCGAAATAATCATGCATCGCAAACCAGCCAAAAGAATCCAACCAATAATGTTTATTCGACTATCAAAAAAAGGCATGTCTACTGAATGTAGAGAAACAAGTATTAAAGTCGCTGTCCACCAAGATCTATCAAAAACAGCCATACCAGAATGATAATTAGTCTTTTCAGAAATAGTCAAAACACCACGTCGTAATGCTGTAAGTAATAAGGCAAAAACCACAATCACAATCAAAAACATAGCGGGCCCACCATGACTTATCGCGGTCTCCAAAGGAAAATTATGAGCATGACCAAGCCATACATCATTTCGCAATGAATAAATCAAAGAAAAAGCAGCCGCACCCCAACCCAACCATGGTCTTTCAAAAATCATGTTAATTGCTTCTTTCCATTGAACAAGACGACTATTAACTAAATATCTTTGATCAGCATGCTTGATATCTGTTAATCGCGACCAAATATTTTCTGGGACAAATTTTCTAGTCCACTGTTGAAGCTCAAAGTCAACTCCTGGTAGTACAGCAAGGCCTAAAGGAATAAAAAATAACGAAAGCAAAGGGATAAACCAATTCCACCGTAGAGGACCTAATACAAAAGGTATAGCCATGACTAAACCACCCCATGCATTCCGCGAATCAGTGAGAATTATTGCTGCAACAATCGCAATACTAAAAATCAGCACTGCACAACGTTGTAGATATTTCTTAAACGGTTGAAGAATAGCTGCTAGACAAAATGGCCAAACCAAGGCCAACCATGCGCCAGCAATATTGGCATAATCGAACAATCCAGACAAGCGTCCAACTGGCTGACCACCAGGTGCAAGAAACCAAACAATCAAGCCATTAAATAATTGCCATGGACCATGCCATCCAAACCAAAGCTGGCCAAATCCAGTGATCACAACAGGAACGGTACCTGCCATCAAAAAAGATGCTGAACATCTTCTCGCTTCAGTTGTTTCTAAATAAGGCTGAAAAGCCCAAAAAGCCCAAAAAAAAGGAAACCAATTAGCAAGACCGGCCCATGCCAACCAACCAGAGTAAGCTCCAAAACATCCAATAAGCATCAACATTCCTGCGCATAGAAATGGATAATTCCATTGATCTTCCAAATAAGTATTAGACCTATTAAAACTCCCCAATCCTGCTGCAGTTACGAGAAATAAACCCGCTAGAAAAGCACTTGAAGGCAAGATAAAAAGACCAATTTGAAAACAAATCCATCCAATTGGACTTGATAAAGTCGGTCGAGGCTTTTGCAGACAGTTCAAACCCTTCATGCAAAAATAGCGGTACGACCGCGATAAACTATCACCTGTCGACGTAAATACAATCTAAGAGCTCTTGCTAATGCTATTCGCTCAGTATCACGTCCTTTGCGTATGAGATCTTCAACTTCATCACGGTGACTTACATAAGCAATAGTCTGCTCAATGATAGGACCATCATCGAGATCTTCAGTAACGTAATGAGCTGTCGCACCAATCAACTTCACGCCACGATCCCACGCTCTGTGATATGGCTGAGCACCTTTAAAAGCAGGTAGAAAAGAGTGATGAATATTAATCACAGTTCCAAACTTGCTTAAAAAATCACCGCTAAGAATCTGCATATATTTAGCAAGAACAACCAACTCTATTTTATACTCTTTTAACAATGATAATATTTCTTTTTCTGATGCTGACTTCTTCTTAGGAACAATAGGAATATATTTAAATGGTATGCCAAAATTCGTACAGATCTGCTCTAAATCTTGGTGGTTAGAAATAATCAAAGGGATTTGCATCGGAAGTTCACCACTCTTATAACGCCAAAGCAAATCCAGCAAGCAATGATTTTGTTTGCTCACAAAGATAGCGACACGTGGTTGTTCATCAGAAAAATACAAATGCGCTTTACCTCCTAAACCTTCAACCAAATTATTAACTGATGGAGTAATTAATTTTCTCGTTAAAGCAAAACCTTCTAACTCCCATTCAATTCTACTAAGGAAAAGTCCTGCACCAGCATCAATATGATGATCAGCATGATGAATATTGCCCGCATGATTAGCTATCCATCCAGACAGTTGACTAACCAAACCAGGACGGTCTGGACAAATAAATTGCAAAATAGCAGTGACTGAACTCAACCAAGTAACATGCAAAAAACTATTGTCTCTCTAAAAAACTAAATCTGCCACTAACCACAACAATTAATAGTGCTCCTAATCATAATAAAGCAATATTCTAATTTTTTAATTTGCCCCAACCTAAAGAAATTGCAGTGATAGGTGGCGGAGTTGTGGGAGCTAGCACAGCCTGGTATCTAGCAAATTATGGTTGCAAAGTAGTTCTAATTGATCCTCTACTCAATCAGCAAACAACCAGGTCA
>CAJWIZ010000114.1 GCA_913041805.1 uncultured Prochlorococcus sp. | reverse complement strand
TTATTGCTTTAGGATCTATAGATTGCTTGACAAGTTCATTGCGATTTTTTAACTTTATTCCTTGAATCCAACTAGTAGTAATTACTTTTCTTGAAGATACAAGATTCTCTACTTTAGGCACAGTTATAGTTGGGTCTTCTCTGAATAAATTTGAGAATTTTTCTGCATTCTTTGCTTCCAATTCGTAATCAATTTCTTCGAAGAGTGTTCTCCCAAATTCATCAATTATATCGCCAAGTTTAAAGCCAAGGTTCAGAGGTAGAATAGGAGAAATAAAAACACAAAGTGTTTTTATTATGACTAAATCACGCCTAAGAATGAAACTAAGGTTTGGACGTTGTATTTTTACAGCCACCCAATAGTTTCCTTGTAGCCTCGCTTTATAGACCTGTCCAAGGCTTGCTGAAGCAATTGGCGCATCAGGAAATTCTTCAAATATTTGTTTTGCTGGTGCGCCAAGCTCCTTCTCAATAATTTTGAGGGCTTTAGTGTGCTCAAAAGGGGGGAGATTGTCTTGAAGATTAGTTAGTTCTTCTAGCCAATCACGTCGAACCAAGTCCGGACGAGTGGAAAGAGCTTGGCCAACCTTAATAAAGCAAGGACCTAAGTTGCTCAAAGTTTGCAAAAGCTTCTTTGCAAGACTTTTGTGCACTTCAATATCTTCACTTGAACCTTGAAAAACTATTCTGAGTGTAAGGATTAATAATGAAATCACTATTTGCAAAAATCTTGGTATCCATATCCAGGGTCTTGCTAATAGCCAAACCAGATCTCTATGGGAGTCATAGCGTATAGCTGCCTGACGTGTTTTTTTAGTAGAGGATGTATTGATCACGTGCTTGAAAATTTAATTCAGTTTGTTGGCCAGACTTTGTAACCCAGGGCATAAAACTATGAGCATTAATTCCTTACTAGCTTTTGATCGAGGCAGGTCTCTTTTCCTCCCTGCACATGGAAGGGGAAAAGCTTTGCCTAATGAATTAAAGCAGCTTTTAAAGCATCGTGCTGGAGTTTGGGATTTACCTGAACTACCTGAATTGGGTGGGCCACTTGTCTCTGAGGGGGCAATTGCTAGGAGTCAAGAAAGTGCCGCACTTGGGATTGGAGCAAAAAAAGGTTGGTATGGAATTAATGGAGCCACAGGACTTTTGCAGGCTGCTCTCTTTTCAATTGTTAGGCCTGGTCAGTATGTATTGATGCCTCGAAATGTTCATCGAAGTCTGATTCATGCTTGTGCAATATCTGATTTAAGACCTGTTTTATTTGATTTGCCATTCAAGTCTGATAGAGGACACTTCGGCCCACCTGATGAAATGTGGTTAGAAGGGGTATTAAATGAACTTCTTTTTACTGAAGTAAAGATTGCTGCTGTTGTTTTGGTTCACCCCACATATCACGGATATGCAAGTGATATAAGACCTTTGGTCAAAATGTTCCATAAGCGAGGTTGGCCTGTTTTGGTGGATGAGGCGCATGGCGCCCACTTTGCTAGTGGCCTTGAAATTGGATTGCCATGCTCTGGCTTGTCTGCAGGTGCTGATCTAATAGTGCATTCATTGCATAAGTCATCAACAGGCTTGGTTCAAACTGCAGCTTTGTGGTTGCAAGGAGAGCTAGTTGACCCATTGGCAGTAGAGCGAAGTGTTGGGTGGCTCCAAACATCGAGTCCTAGTGCTTTATTGCTTGCTTCTTGCGAGGCGGCATTAATGGAATGGAGGACTTCTTCAGGACAAAGAAAATTGAGTGCACGTATTGATGAGGCTCGTCAAATATCTTCTCGCCTGAGGGAACTAGGACTACCTATTTTGAGCAATCAAGACCCTTTAAGGTTGATTTTGCATACGGCTCTTGCTGGGGTTAGTGGATTTGAAGCAGATGATTGGCTAATAGCTCGTGGATTAATAGCAGAATTACCTGAGCCAGGATGTTTGACTTTTTGTCTTGGCTTTGCTGTTCAGAAAGGGTTGGTTAGGAGTTTGAAGAGAGGGTGGGAGACTTTGTTGGAGGCAAATTCTTACAAACAATCTCTTCCTTCTTTTGTGGCTCCGCCTCTCCCACTGTTGATGGTGCCATCAATTCCCTGCGCGGAAGCTTGGAGATCCTCTTCTAAGAGCATTCCATTGGAAGATTCAGTTGACAATATTTCAGCAGAATTAATCTGCCCTTATCCTCCTGGAATCCCATTGCTTATTCCAGGAGAAGTTTTAAATCAAAGTCGAGTTGAATGGTTACTGGATCAAAAAAATCTTTGGCCAAACCAGATTCCTAATCAAATAAGGGTCGTTTCTGATCAAAAGCTAAATTAAAAGCTAAATGTTTCGTATGCTTTAAAAGCTTAATGCTTATTTTTTAGGCTTAATAATTAAAGAAAATCTTTGATTCAAAATAATAGGAGAAGATATTTTTTTTAACTTTCAAAAAACTTGTGAATAATTAGTATTATGAATTAGATCAATATGGCCTTTTTACCAAATTATTTTCTCGTGAAGCAATACATTCATAGAGATGGGTTTATAGGGGTTCATTTGAAATCTTGATGAAGTCAGTTTTTTCTAGAAATCGGCTTCTTGGGGGACTTGGAGCTGGAGCCTTTGGGTTGCTAATTGTGGGGCTTGGCGGATGGTGGTTCACTTTCGCAGTTTGTGTGATCGTGCACCTTGCCCTATTGGAGTTTTTTAGAATGGCCCAATTTACAGGGATTCGACCAGCAACTAAAACTACTCTGGTGGCCTGTCAGTTGCTACTTATTAGTACTCAATTTGGAGTAGAAGGGAGGTTTTCTGCTGAATTTACGGCAGCAGTTTTACCTCTTTCAGGTGCTGCAATATGTGGCTGGCTATTGCTTCAACCAGTAACCGGCTCAATAGCTGATATCGCCGCATCAATTTTTGGGTTGTTTTATTTAGGTTTTTTACCAAGTCACTGGATTAGATTGCGTAGCTTAAGTGATATTAATTTGATTCAAGGGTTGAATTTGCCTCCTAATAATTTTTTGGGTTCAGTTTCTCCTGGTATGGCAATAACATTTGTGGCTTGTTTGATGATTGTGGCTACTGATATCGGTTCCTATGGTTTTGGGAGGCGTTTTGGAAAGCATTCTTTGTCACCAATTTCTCCTGGAAAAACAATTGAAGGTGCAATTGGTGGACTCTTTTGTGCAATGGCAATAGGCACTATCTCGGGGGAACTATTTAATTGGAATTTTGGATTTTTAGTTGGGGGGACTCTTGGTGTTTTGGTCTCATTATTTGCCTTGGTTGGTGATCTGACTGAATCAATGATGAAAAGGAATGCTGGCTTAAAAGATTCTGGTGATGTGATACCTGGTCATGGTGGAATACT
>CAJWIZ010000113.1 GCA_913041805.1 uncultured Prochlorococcus sp. | reverse complement strand
GTAGCTAAAGCCATAGCCTCTCTATAAAGCTTGTCAGAATCCTGCTCTGCGTCATTAATAACTTTTTGAGCAGCCTGACGAGCCTCCTTAAGCTGATCCTTTAATTCAGCTTCAAGTCTTTTAGCCTCAGCAATTTTTTGCTTAGCCTCAGCACGACTGGTAGTTATGTAGTCCTCTCTTTCTTCAACAACCCGACCAACAGGCTTGAAGAAAAGAGCATTAAGTATGAAGGTGAGGAGGACCACCTGGACCGCCATAAGCGGAAGCGTGGCATCGAAGTCAAAAAGACCTCCCTCAGTAGCACCGAACAGTAACAAGCTGGTCATGTGACAAGGGCGCAAGCAAAAAAAGCAAGCATCAAGGTGGAAAAGAAGCTAAAGGAGTTGAAAGAATCAAATTCAGGAAAAACTCTGATCACATCAAAAGCAAGAATTAATGTGACCAGAATCAAGCGCTAAATTCGTTTCTCGTTCAGCCCGCAAAAGGGTTAGCGAAAAGCAGTACCAAAGCAACCACAAGTCCATAAATGGTGAGTGATTCCATGAAAGCGAAGGAGAGAAGCAAAGTACCTCTGATTTTGCCTTCAGCTTCAGGCTGACGAGCGATGCCCTCAACTGCACCCTGTGCAGCACTGCCCTGTCCGATGCCGGGGCCTATCGCGCCAAGGCCAACAGCTAGGCCAGCGGCTACAACGGAAGCTGCGGTGGTAATGGAATCCATGATTGAGGTAAAAATGTGAAGCGCCTTATGAGCGCGAATAGTAGGGACCGGGAGTTTATACCTGCGGCAGGGACATCTCAAAACTCATGAGATGGGCCCGAATGGAAACGGACCTGACCGCAAGGGTTTTGCCAGATCATCTATAACCTGGCAAGAGATTATTAATGATGCTCTTCAACAGCTTCACCGATGTAATAAGCGGCAAGAGTTGCGAAGATTAAAGCTTGGATGGCACTTGTAAAAAGGCCAAGGAACATTACAGGAACTGGAAGCACTAAAGGCACCAAAAACACTAAAACTGCTACCACCAACTCATCTGCAAGGATGTTCCCAAACAAACGAAAGGAAAGTGATAGTGGTTTTGTGAAGTCCTCAACAATTTTGAAGGGAAGCATTATCGGGGTCGGATGAACGTAGTACTCGAAGTACCGAAGTCCTTTGTTGCTCAAACCCGCATAAAAGTATGAAAGAGATACCAAAAGAGCCAAAGCTACAGTGGTATTGATATCAGCCGTAGGCGCGCCGAGCTCTCCACTTGGAAGTTGAATCAATCTCCAAGGGACAAGGGCCCCACCCCAGTTGCTAACAAAAATAAACAAGAAAAGAGTACCGATAAAAGGCATCCAATCTCGATAAACCTTCTCTCCAATTTGAGTCCGTGCCAAATCACGGATGTAATCCCATAAAAATTCCAAAAGGTTCTGAACGCCACGAGGGTCGCGTTCCATCTTTTTAGTACCTGCAACAACAAGAGCAAGCAATGCACCTATCACAATCCAGGAAGTCATAAAGACCTGGCCGTGAATCCTTAGATTCCCAAATTGCCAATAAAGGTGTTGACCCACCTCCAGTTCGGCAAAGGGAAGAAAAAATGGCAAGGAACCCATTGGGCGTTAAGTCGGTGTCGAAGATCGACGTAATTTAAATGGTGCCGTAAACGGCAAAGTTGTAGTTGATCAGGATGAAGCTCTTGATCGAGATTCAAGCAAGATCTGGAAAATAAGTGATGGTTTGTAGAGCAAAAAACCCAACAAAGCCGGCAATAGCTCTAACTGAGACAGCTTTGAAACTGCCAGAACAAGAACTACAGGAACTACCAACTGAATCTTGCTTACAGACTTTGAACTTGTACCAAGTTGTCCAATACTGCGAGCAAGAAGACGCAGATAAAGGACTCCTGATAAGGCTCCTATCAGCAAACTGATAGCAACTTGGGATTCAAAGAAGAAAGCAGTTATCGCAACTGCTAAAGCAGAAACGAGCAAAGCTGCCCTAAATATGCGCTGCTGGAGCTGCACATATTCATCTGAAGAAGCAATAGAAGCTTCCATTACAGGGCCAAGATTCAGATTGCTCTCAGTGCTTTGAGAAGACTCCCCTAATGTTTCCAGCTCTCTTTGATCTTCTTTAGAAGAATCGTTTTCAGGCTGGAGCAGAGGGAATACCAGCAAATGCGCCGAGGCTCTCTAGCGAAAGGCTCGCGGAATCTATCATGCAGTTGAAATTACGACGGATAAAGCAAGAGCAATTGTCTTCTATGCAGATCCCTTGCAGTAGAGGCAATCATGGATTTATCCCAACTCAAAGGCAATAATTCAAAAGGGGTTTCAGGGAATTTTTCTATAGCCTTCAGCAATCTGAAAGATTGTTCATCAATTTCTATTCGATTCAAATCTGAATCGTGCAATGTTTTACTGGGCCAACCCCAAAGACAACTATTAATTTTTCCAATCTTGCTAAGCAACAGATCATCATCATCCCATTCATACTTTCCAAGTTTCCCTTTAGATAAAAAAAACTCAAAATGACCAATATCTGGATCCAATGCCTCTACTAACTCCATTTGTTTGATAAGTGACATTTTTTTTGCTCTTTCTAGAAGTTCTCCATCTAAAAGCCTCTCCAAAGACCATGTCATTGGATTAGAGAAGCCAAGAAATTCAAGTTTGGATTTATCTATGAGTTCCCAAAGTCTGGAAAGATTAAAGGTGGTTTCCCTAGGGTGCAGATACATATCTGCAAAATTCACATCAGATTGACATTCAACTGACCACTTGTCTATATAATTCTTCTTTAGTGGATTATTAGAAGGAAGTTCATCAATTAGTTTTCTTCCTAATTCCAAGGCATTATCTTCCTGCAAAATTCCCAAATAAGCAAGAGCTTTATGCACCTGCTTAATCTCTAAACGACCTAAATCTGCATATATAAAAAGGTGCAAGATACCACCATCTTTAAGTAAAGATCCTAAAACTTTTAAACCAGCCAGTGGATCTTTAAGATGATGCAAAACACCTACAGAATTAATAAAGTCATATTGCGCTTCACCATCAACATCAAAAAGACTAATATTCTCAAAACGTAAATTTGCATGTCTATCTCCAAATGATCTAGCCAATCTTTCCTTCGCTATATTTAACGAGATACTGGAAATGTCTATCGCAAAAATATCAGAGCCATGATTTAAATGAGCAAGGTAATCTGTAGAAACTCCACTTCCACAACCAGCATCAAGGATGGAAATCTTTTTCAAGCGATTTTTTGGAAAAGGCAATGCACCGGTACAAAAAGAACAAACATTTTCAAAAGACCACCTCCAATTAAAACCTAGAGGCGGCTCATCTTTTAATG
>CAJWIZ010000112.1 GCA_913041805.1 uncultured Prochlorococcus sp. | reverse complement strand
ATGGTTTTCAAAGTATTGTGTTTAGGGATTACTTTCAGTTATAAAATGTTTTTTTATCAACAAAATGTAGGGCATATATTAAAAGTTTGACTTTTAAGTTATTAAATTTTTATGATTAAGATCCTCTTTTACTTACTTGCTCTTGAACAATTTTTCTAGACCACTTGTCGATGAGAAGTATATCTTCTAAACCTGGGGATTCGCTCCAGTCTGTCTTATGCAGTTCACAAGCAGTTTCTATCATTTTTGGAATATCTATAAAGTGAATCTTCTCATCAAGGAATTCCGCTACCGCTTGTTCATTTGCAGCATTTAATACTGCAGGCATTGTTCCTCCTAAACGACCAGCGGCATAAGCAAGCTCCATGCAAGGGTATTTGGCAGTGTCAGGGGCACGAAAAGTGAGTTCTCTAACGTCGGTAAGATTTAAACGACGCCATGGAGTCTCAAGGCGATGAGGCCAGCTCATGCAATAAAGAATTGGTAGTTTCATGTCAGGCCAGCCAAGCTGAGCAAGAACTGAAGAATCAGCCAATTCGACCATTGAGTGAATGATGCTTTGTGGATGAATAACAATTTCTATAAATTCGTAGTCAATGCCAAACAAATAATGCGCTTCTATAACTTCCAGCCCTTTGTTCATAAGTGTTGCTGAATCTACTGTGATTTTGCGACCCATGCTCCAGTTTGGATGACTAATAGCATCTTTAACTGTTGCTTTTATTAGATCTTTTGCTGACCAGTCTCGAAATGCCCCTCCTGATGCAGTTAGTTGTATTCGTCTAAGTCCTGGAGTTGGGATACCAGTAGATAAGCGAGCATTTTCAGCCCAAGGAGTGCCTTGTAAACATTGAAAAATTGCTGAATGCTCAGAATCTGCAGGGAGTAAACGACTTCCACTTTTTTGTAATTCAGGAAGTACAACTGGTCCAGCAGCAATTAGTGTCTCTTTGTTTGCTAGTGCAAGATCCTTGCCTGCTTTGATTGCTGCCAACGTAGGCAGTAATCCTGCGCATCCAACTATCCCTGTTACAACAAGTTCTGCGCTTTTCCAAGATGCGGCTGCATTGAGTCCATCTGGCCCACCAAGGATTTGTGGAGAGGTATGAGGTCCTTTTGTTTGAGAGAGAGTTTGTAACTGTTGTTCAAGTTCTGGTATTAAGGATTCATCTGCTAGTGCAACGACTTCAGGATTATGCCGTTGGATTTGTTTCACTAGTAATGGCAAATTTCGCCCTGCTGTTAGAGCTACTACTTTGAACTTTGCAGGAAACTCCTCAACGATATCCAGAGTTTGTGTGCCTATTGAACCTGTGGACCCCAGCACACTGATGGTTTTCACAATGTTTAGGCAACTAGTCTTAGTCTCCCATTGAAAGGCTTATTCTCAACATGTTTGCCTCCGATTAATTTTGGAGTTAGGAAAGAGGACTTAAATTAATGGCAGTCAGAGAGCATTGGCGTTCAGGAACTGGTTTTGTTCTGGCAGCAGCAGGAAGTGCCGTCGGCCTTGGAAATTTGTGGGGATTTGCTTATCGAGCTTCTCAGGGAGGTGGAGCTGCATTTCTTCTTCTCTATCTCTTGATTGTATTGGTGGTTTGTTTGCCAGTACTAGTTGCAGAAATGGTTCTAGGGCGGAGTACAGGGAAAAGCCCATTGAATGCACCTGTTCAAGTCGCTGGAGCAAATTGGCAGCCAATGGGCTGGCTCTTTGTACTGGCAGCATGCGGAATACTTGCTTTTTATGCGGTTTTGATGGGTTGGACTGCACATACTTTTCTTCACTCTCTTGTATTTGGGCTTCCATCTGACATGGATGAAGCCAAGGCTTTTTTTGGGTCAGTAAGCACTGGTAATAGTGTCTTGTTTGGGCAATTGATTAGCCTTGTTCTTACTGGAGTGGTTGTTTCGGCAGGAATTCGTGGTGGCATTGAACGACTTACTCGTTGGTGTATGCCTGTTCTTTTTCTCTTGTTGTTGTTCTTAGCTTGTTGGGCAGCATCACTGCCAGGTGCATGGGATGGATATCGAACATTTTTATTCAAATGGGACTTGCAGCAATTTTTTGATCCCTCGACAGTGCGAAATGCTTTCACACAAGCATTCTTTTCTATTGGTACAGGGATTGGTTGTATCCTCGCGTATTCTGCATATCTAGATCGCCGTAATCAAATACCTCAAGAGGCTTTAGCCGTTATTGGTATGGATACTGCTGTAGGTCTTTTGGCAGGCATGGTGACATTCCCTGTCGTTATGAGTTTTGGCCTTAAAGATGTTGTAAGTAGTTCAACTGTTGGCACATTATTTATTTCTCTTCCTACTGGTCTTGCGGCACTTGGTTTGACTGGACGTTTAGTGGCAGTCTTGTTTTTTGCGCTTGCTTATATTGCTGCTATTACCTCGTCAATATCACTTCTTGAGGTCCCTGTAGCTTCTCTTATTGACCGTTTTGGATGGCGACGTAATCATGCAGTTTGGCTTTCTACAGCAGTAGTTTTTGTAGCAGGTCTTCCATCAGCTTTGAATCTGGATTTTTTAGGGAGGATGGATGCAATTTTTGGAGGACTTTTGTTGATTTTTGGTGGCTTGCTTTTGTCTTTATTGCTTGGCTGGATTGTCCCTAGGCAATTTGAAGAGGATCTTTCCCAATGCGAGACATCTTTAGGCATGAGAAGGTTTTTAAAGTTTATGCTTCGTTGGGTATCCCCACCAGTTGTAGCTTTTGGGTTGATCGTCAGCTTGGTAGATCTTTTTAACCAATGGTGGGTTGCTTAAATAGCAGAGAAGAAGGCGATATCTCCAAATGAGAATGGAAAATCTAAATCTATTCTTGCAATGTTTATCTTTGGATCCAGTCGGTATCCCCTCCAGGCTTATCTATTATCTCGACCCCTAGGCTTTTAAGTTCATCCCGAATTTGATCTGCTTTCGCGAAGTCTTTTTTTGATTTTGCTTCTTTACGGGCTTGAATTGCTTCTTGGATTTTTTCTCTCGTAGCAATTCGATTTGTATGTGAATATGTTTGGACTTCTTCTGCTTTTAAACCAAGGACCCCAGCTAGCCTTACAAGTAGTTGCCAGCGGTTGTATAAAGTCTTCGACTCTTTCGATGATAATGTCTTTATGTCCTTACGCTCGAGACGATTTGCAAGTGCTCTAAGCGGGCGTGCAAGCTCAAATAGAATTGCCAGAGCTCCTGATGTGTTGAGGTCATCATTCATTAAGTCGATAAACTGTTGATTTAGGGCGATACATATCTCGTCATGAAAGTCTTCTGACTGCTTTATTACTCCTTGCTGTTGTTGTGTGCTTTTAGGCCACCTTGCAGCTTGGGAATGGGTTACTCCTAGCGAC
>CAJWIZ010000111.1 GCA_913041805.1 uncultured Prochlorococcus sp. | reverse complement strand
AGAACGACGGTGTGCACCCGATACCAGGGCAATCCCATGGGCTCAGATTTCGTGAAACGAAGCTGCTTAATGCAGCTAGACCCGACGATCGTAAAGCTTCTCCCTTTATCTAAGGGAGATGTTGTCGTCACCTGAAATGTCTAGTGACACTTAAAAAGTCCAGAAATAGGCTTTATTCTCGTTGGGGAGAAGCTTTTCCCAGGTTCAGGGTCTTGAAGAATATTTGGTCACAAATCGCAATGCCAACCTCTAAAAAGGTTCTTGATGGATGCTTGAGGTGTTCAAAAACATTCATTTTTTGAATCGAAACAGTGTCAAATTCGAATTGGTTGAGATTGAGATCTTTATTTTTCGAGGTTTTAGATCTTTTCTAGTAACAAAAACAAACTCTCAAGCATTGATCCATTTTGCTATGGGTTCTGCAGGCTTGAGCTCATTAGTTCTTTGGCTGATTGGCTTTATTGGGACTCTTCCCTCAAAAATTTGGTATTCGGATATGTGGTTTTCCTGCAAAAGCCGATGAAGAGCCCTGACATGAATCAGTTTTTAGGGCCTGAAGGTGATAACTTCTGTGAGTAACCATTTGTCTCAATGGAAACCACCAATTTCGGCGCTGCCGCCACCCTGCTTTTCGTTGCTGTTCCAGTGCTCTTTCTACTTGGGACTTTTTTAGTTACCCAGACTGGCGAAAAGTCAAGCTTCTTCTCTTCTAAAGGCAAAGGCAAAATAGGCCCAAGCTTATAAAAGCAAAATTCGTTTTATAAGCGGAATCCCTCTCCAAAAAACTTCAGTGGACCTTCTCAATTATCACTGAGGGGGTTTATTTATGGTTTTTAGTTTTATCTTTTTTGTCTCTAGATTTCTTGTGATTTCAGAGTTTGGATTTTATTTCATATGACTTGATAAGACGTGAGTGATGAATCAATTCTGAATCCATGGAGATTACGCAAGTGTGTTTTGCCGCAGCACACTGATCATGCTGGTGTCATGTGGCATGGTTCTTACTTGAGTTGGTTGGAGGAGGCAAGAGTTGATGCGCTTGAACAAGTGGGTTTGCCATATAAAGATTTGGTCGCCAAAGGGTTTGAATTACCTGTGGTTTCCTTGAACATCAATTACACAAAATCTCTCTTTCATGGTGAGAGCGTTTTACTGGAAAGTTATTCTCAGCCACGCAAACTTGCCCGATGGCCATGGTCAACAAAATTTATTGCTAAAGGATCTGTTGTCGCAGAGGCAAGTGTATATTTAGTTTTGGTAAGACGATTGGGAGACAAGCATAAATTGATTAGAAATATTCCAAATGAGTTTGCAAGTTATTTTCTTAAACTTCAATTAGGCCCAAATTTAGAATAATCATCTTTGAACATTCTTTCTCTGCGATGCCTTGTTAATGGAAACTTTAGAGTTCTCTGGTGAAGAGATTTTGTTTTGGAGAAAAAAACTTTTGTCTAATGGAGGTAGGGCAGTTGACCTTGATTGGCTTTTGGATCTTGGAGGTGGTCTGCAGTGGGGTGAACTTCAGAAATTACTTATTGATCCAAGTCAATCTTTAACTCTTGATCAATCTTTGGATTATCTGGCCAGTCTCTGGCAGGAGCATATAGATAAACAAATCCCTTTACAGCATCTTTTAGGACGTTGCCCTTGGAGGGATTTTGAATTAGAGGTCAGTTCTGCTGCTTTGATTCCACGCCAAGAGACGGAGATTTTGATGGAGTTAGCTTTGACAAGGTTTGATAAAAATTTTTTAGGCCTTTGGGCAGACTTGGGCACTGGTTCAGGAGCTCTTGCGGTTGATCTCGCTAGATCATTCCCTCATGCTGAAGGACATGCCGTCGATTGCAGTCAAGCAGCATTATCTCTTGCTAGTAGAAATTTAAAACGATTAGCACCATTGTCGAATGTTCATTTACATCTAGGTAGTTGGTGGCAACCTTTAAGACCATGGTGGGGGAAGATCGGTTTGGTATTGGCTAATCCTCCTTATATTCCAACTGCTGTTTTAAATAGGCTGGATCCAATAGTTAGAGACAATGAGCCTCACCTCGCTTTATGTGGAGGGCCTGATGGCTTAAATGCTTTTAGAAAAATAATTGGTAGAGCTTCTAAAGCCATTGTGAATAATGGATGGTTAATGCTTGAGCATCACCATGATCAAAGTGATCCTGTCTTGGAGCTGTTGATTAAAGCTGGATTCAAAGATGTTTGTTATGCAAAAGATCTTGATGGGATCAAGCGTTTCGCCTTGGGCAGAAATAAATAAGAACAGAGCTTTTTTTTATGAATTTTTCAAAAGGACAACCTTTATTTGATGTCTCGCAACTTTCTTTGATGTTGCGAGAGGGGGCAGCAGCTTTATTCCCAACAGATACTTTGCCAGCACTTGCATCGATTCCAGAAAGAGCTACTCAGTTGTGGAAGATCAAAAGAAGACCTACTCATAAACCATTGATTTTGATGGGTTCTAGTGCAAGTGAATTGCTCCAATTTGCGGGGTTAAACTCTTTAGAAGATGCAGAGTTAATGGCAAGTAAATATTGGCCAGGAGCTCTAACCATGATTTTGCCTTCATCTGGATCAATAGTTGATGCTCTTAATCCAGGGGGAGTCAATATTGGAATGAGAATTCCTGCCTGTGAAGTCGCGATCGAACTTCTTTCCAAATCTGGACCATTGGCTACGACCAGTGCAAATATTGCAGGTTATCCCCCTACTCTTAATGCCGAAGAGGCGACTAATTGCTTTCCTGGATTGCCATTGCTAGGTCCATTGCCGTGGCCAAATCCATCTGGCTTAGCGAGTACTGTTATCCTGTGGAGAAGCAAAGGTTGTTGGCAGGTTTTGAGGAAAGGTGCTGTGATTGTTCAAGAAGTTTAAATAATAATGTTGTTGCTTTTAGTTTTGGTCTTATTACTGCAGACTTTTTTTTATTGGATTTTAAAACCGGCTATAAATTTAACTACGCCAATATTTGAATTAAGTGGCTTGCATCTCCTTGTTTTATTCTTATTAGCTTGGATCCTTTCAGGTGGATTGAAGCCTAAGTCCCCATCCCCCTAATTGGTTTGGTTGGAATTTTTGGGATTTGCTTTTGAATTGAAAATTCTTTAGCACGAGAACCAGGTGAGCAAATTACTTTAAGCCGGCTAACGGATTTGAACCGATGACCTTCGCTTTACAAAAGCGCTGCTCTACCACTGAGCTAAGCCGGCATTCTTTGAATAATAACTAAGTAGGCTTCTAAAAACGTGATTACATTTTTTTTTGAGGAAAATTACCTCAATAAGGACAAAAAGTCTTTTTTGGTTCTTCTAGAAACCAATTTCAAGAGATTTTTGTCATTATTGATACTTTCAGGGAATACTTTTTGATGAAAAAATAT
>CAJWIZ010000110.1 GCA_913041805.1 uncultured Prochlorococcus sp. | reverse complement strand
TTGCGTCAAATACTCATGAGGAATTAGCAACTTATAGCGAGACTGTTCAAGACTCTTGTTGCTGCAAGGGATGTTTGATTTGATATTGCAAGTTAACGAGGTAGGAAAAACAATTTTCTCTTATGTCAAGCATCAAAGGTAACAAAATAGAAAAACCACAGCTTTCCTGAAAAGATTGACATTCAAGCAAAAAGCAGTGGAAAAACTACTCAGGACCTGTGGAAAATTTTCTGGAAAAACAAACTATCTCAATCCATTAGCCATACTTATAACGCGTGAGTCTCATGCGACTCAATACTGAATAGACTGATGAGTCTTTTGAATTGCACTAATTTTCTTTAGATTTGCGCTAAGTTTGCTTAATCAAGTGTTGACGGTCCAAGTGGATGGTCGGCGTTCGGGTAAGGATGATGAGTATGAGGATGATGTTTGTGTGATTCATGCCTATTCAGTTGCCCAAAAGATCTTTCCTTTGACTCAATCTCACAAGCACCTGTGCATTCGTTCTCACAAAGTTGACAACTTTCGTGAAGCCCTTCTACGTGGTGATGATGACTTTCTTGCACAAGGCTAACCTCATTTTCGAAGCCCAAAAGACTAGACCGGTATTTACAAAGAGCGCAATTCATAGCGTTATCACCTACTAAAACCTCCTGAATACGATCCAAAAAAGTATCAAGAACTAAGGAATGATTCCCTAAGTATGAAGCTTGTAAAAACTCAATATTTGGGAAATCAGCCGCAACTTTTTTGGTATGATTTCTTATTCGACCTACCAGAACTCCTGAAAATAAAAAGTATGGGAAAACAATTATTCTTTGAAACCCCAATCGAACTACTTTCCTGAGACCTGATTCAACAAGAGGGAAAGTTACTCCAGAATAAACTGTTTCTCCCCAACCAAAACCAAAGCACTCAACCAACATCCTGGTGATTTTTGACACATTTGCATTTGCATCAGGGTCTGAGGAGCCTCTACCAACAACAACAAGAAGTGTTTCATTATTGGGGAAATTTTTACAAGACTGAATTGTCTCTTTAATCCTTTCTCCAGCAGCTCCGATCATAGAATTATTGATTCCAAGTTCACGTCCATAATCAATATTTAAACCTGTCTCTGCAGCATAAGCATTTAACAAAGAAGGTATATCGTTTTTCGCATGTCCTGCCGCAAAAAGCATCGCAGGAATAGCTATTACTCTTTCAACCGATTGAGAGCTGAGACTATCGAGCGCCTCTCTAATTATAGGTCTAGCAAATTCAAGATAGCCATATTCAACGGGAATTGAGGGCAACCTCAACTTGAGTGATTGTGTTAATTGTGCGAATTCTTCTACTGCCAGTCTATTGCGACTGCCATGACCACAAATCAACACTCCTAGTCGATTCTCTTTAAAATCAAGCAAATCGGAAGTCAAAATTTCAAGACTATTAGTATTGACCTTATATCTCAAGAGGACAAATTAGAAACAGGGAATTCTGACTAACATTTTCTTAAAGGTATAGATGAAGAAGATTCAGAGTCACCTCTCCGTCCAAAACTCCTTAGCACAAGATGCTCTAATTGCTGGTGTCTTTGAAGATATTGACGATGATTTTAAAAAGCTTATGCGAACAGGGAAATTAATACCTAAACCATTATTGGTTTGCAGTGGTGGAACTTCTACTCGTTGTGCTGCTAATGGGCACTGGACGCTGGATCTAAGAAGCAATTATCAACAGATTCATTTTGATGCCTCGAACGGGAAAGTACATATGGGAGCAGGAGCAACCATGAAAAGTCTGTTAAGAGAACTATCTCAATACAACAGAACGTTTCCTACTGGTCTATCAGGCCTCCCAGGTATTGGATACATACTTACAGGAGGAATTAGCCCACTAAGTAGAAGTCAAGGATTAGCAATAGACCAAATCCTAGCAATAAAAGGAGTTTGGGGAAATGGTAAATGCTTCAATATTTCTAAGCCAACAAAGTCATCAAGTAGTAATGAGCACCTGATTTGGAGAGGCCTATGTGGTGCCGCTCCTTTTCTTGGAATAGTGACAAATATCACTCTTAAAACTTATCCCCTAAAACCTATTACTGTTTGGGAAGCCACTATAAAAAAAGAACAATTTTCTGATGTAATAATCCAAGCAGAAAATGCAACAAATGAATTTAGTTTACAATGGATATGGGGTGATCAGATCCAATTATATGGAATCATATCAAATGATTTAGAGGATACGAATGATGCCCTTATTAAACTAAAAAAAGATTTTGGTAAAGACTCATTCTTTAAAGCATCTAAGGTTCTAGGACTTCAAAATATCCCTCCATTCTTACTAAAAGTTTCTAATAAAACTAAAAAAACAAAAATTCATTGTGAAGTTATCGGATTGCTTGGTCCAGCTTGGCGCAATGATTGCGATGATCTAATTGAAGCTCTTGACTATTTAATATCTATTCGCCCCAATAAGAATTGCTTCATAGCAGCCCAACAACTTGGAGGAGTTTCAAGTCAAATCAGCAAATCATTTACCTCCTTTATCCATAGGAAAGCAATTTGGAAGCCATGGATTACTGCTTCCTGGGAAGCAGGTAATTCAAAAGATAAGGAAAGGAGTCTGAACTGGCTCAATGAAGCTTGGAAGGTCCTTGAAACTAATTGTCCTGGAGTCCATTTAGCTCAACTACATCAACACCTACCTTGGCATGAAAAAGAAACTAAAAAAGCATTTGATGATTGGCTACCTGGACTTCAAAATCTCAAATCTCAATATGACCCGCAGGGTATATTGCCGCGACTCTGAGACTTGCCCTCTTCTATAGGCTGTCGAGATGACTAAAAGTTCAAACAACTCTCTTATCAGTCAATGGGCTTCAAGTCCACGACAAGACATCCTCTCTGGTCTTGTCGTGGCCTTTGCGATGATCCCTGAAGCAATTGCCTTTTCAGGTATTGCTGGAGTCGATCCACAAGTAGGTCTTTTTGGTGCCTTCTGTCTCTCTGTGACCATTGCCCTTATCGGAGGGCGCATAGGCATGATCACCTCAGCAACTGGATCTACAGCTCTTCTTATGACGGGCCTAGTGGCTAGTGGTAATGCAGAAGGACCAGGCCTAGGTCTTTCTTATTTGTTAGCAGCTGGATTGCTAACAGGTGTATTCCAAATCCTTTGGGGCTATTTGCGTCTCGCCTATCAAATGCGCTTCGTACCACAAGCAGTACTTAGTGGCTTTGTGAATGCACTTGCATTACTAATACTTCAAGCACAATTTCCTCAATTAGGGCTAAACCTGCATTATGGAGAGCAACTAGCAGATGGACATTCTTTGCAAGTTTTACCTACAGGTAGTCAAATTCCTCTTGTATGGGCTTTAGTGGCTCTTGGTCTAGTTATCATTTATGGCCTTCCAAAAA
>CAJWIZ010000109.1 GCA_913041805.1 uncultured Prochlorococcus sp. | reverse complement strand
AGCATTGTGGGAATTGTCCTGGCCGTTTGTGGTGCAGGGCTTTATTTCTTACGATCTTTTAAACCAGCGCTTGCTCGTGACTATGACGTCTTCTTTGCAGCGATAGGTTTACTTTGTGGCGGCATCCTGTTTTTTCAGGGTTGGCGTTTAGACCCTATTCTTCAATTTGGTCAGTTTCTTCTCGCAGGTACAACAGTTTTTTTTGCTTACGAGAGTGTCAGACTGAGAGGTGTTGCAACTGATCAAGCACGTCGCTCTTCTTATTTTGATGATGAACCTGATCCAGCTCGAATGCCTGGTGGAGATGGTTTAAGAGGGGGTTGGGATGATTCTTATGAACAATTTGAAGAAGCTAGACCTTTAAATAGGAGATTTACTGGAAGGGAAGATCCAACTGAACAATCTTTACAGGAGGATTTTTACCGTCCAAGACGCACTGCAAGATCTAGAGCTGCTATTCCTGAACAAGCTGCCAGTAGAAGCCTGCGTAGCAGAACAAACGATTCAGGATCATGGAAGGAGGAATCTGATCAGGCTCGAAGGATGGCCAGATTTGGAGAACGAGAAGAGGAAACTAATGCGAATTCATTTGGTCAGCGGAGAAATTTACGCCAGGAACAAAGACGTGGAAGTCGGCCATCTGTGAATCAAAAAGTATCCAGTAGGGGCAGAAATGTCGATGAGGAATCCGATGTATCCAGAACGTCATCTACTAGGGGTTCTGGAGGATATTCACCTTCTATTCGATCTGGCGGGAATCAGGGAGCACCTATTCGTGACAAAGCCGAAGATGCAACCTATACATCTTCCAGAACGCGACAATCTCGTGCAAAAGGCAATGACAGGTCAACTCTAAATAGGTCTTCGAGATTTTCTTCTGACTCACAGGCGGATTCTTCCTCACCGAATTCAAGACGTCGTGACAATAGTTCCCGTTTTGATGACTAAATTTTGATAATCAATAATTTTAGAAAATTTGTATGTCTTATTAGTTTGCTAGGCATATGCAGTTGCACTCAACAAGTTACCCGTTTGCCAAGTCAATTTGAATCTAGAAATCAGGAGGAACCAGCTTTGAGTGGAAATGGAGAAAAACTGGCTTTTATAGTTGATTATCAAGGAAGGCCATCTGTTGAGTTGAGAGACCTTCGCAATGGAAATGTTCTACCTTTGCGACATCTTTCACGAAACCAACCACATAGCTCTCCTTCCTTGAGTTGGAATGGACGTTATATAGCTGTAATAGCTCAACGTGGTGTGAAGCGTTTGGTTATTATTGAAGATCGTTTAACTGGAAGAAGTCATCAACTTCCAATCCCAGGAGAACGAATGCCTGTTCGATTAAGTTTATCTCCAGATGCTAGTCAGTTGGCCCTTCAGATTATAGATAAAGGTAAATGGAGAATAGAGCTATTTGATTTGAGAGGAAAAATAGAGCCTGATCTGCCATCTGGAACTGAATTCTTTAATAATTCTCGAGCCGAAAATTGATGAATTCTCAATCTTATTTGAGGTTAACTGTTCGATGTTCTTTTATACTTTCACTTTTATTTCTAGGTGGTTGTCTTCGAGGAAATATGAGACCAATTGCTTCATTTAATGATGCTCTTTTTAGATTTTCTAGTAGCTATAGAGAACCTTCCCTGAGTAATCAATGGTTAGTTGCTTTGACTAATTCGCAGGGGAAGGACAAGATTGAAATGATTAATATTCGCACTCGAGCAAGAATTGCTCTGCCAGGAATCAATAGAGCTGACTCCCAGCCCATAAGTGTGAGCGTGAGTGCTAATGGACAACGTTTGGCACTTGTTAGGCAGCGCGCAGATCAAACTGAATTATTGATTTATAGAAGAAGCGTAGGAACATTGCAGCTAATCGAACTGATTCCTAAGGGTGTCCCACGTCGTGTGAGCTTGGATAGTTCTGGTCGAGTATTAGCTGTGCAAGTTAGTAGAGACGGAAGATGGGATGTAGAAGTCATACGATTAAAAAGTTGAGCAGATGGCTTTCAATGCACAAATCCTGCCCAATGGAGAAAACTAGTTTTGCTTAAAGCCTCTATGAGGAGGATTGCTATGAAGCCAATCATGGCAAAACGACCATTTACTCGCTCTGCATAACCACTCCAGCCAAAGGAGGGATTATCTGGAGTTGTTGCACTTCTACTGGGGGGATTACTTTTGGGCAGTTCTGAAGATTCAGATTCGATTGACTCGTGCAGCAAATCTTTCTTATCTGAACTTTCTGGAGTATTTGAGGTCATTGAATTAGTTCAAGAACGATCAAAGTCATAGCTCGTGGTAGGTAACAGTCGCCAGCTCCCATCTCCAACAAGTTCAAGGACATTTTGATGGAATTCTATAAGGGTTGGTCGGTGACCAACACTAATGACTGCAAGATCACGTTTTTGGAGTAATTCGTATAAATGCTCTTCAGTCTTAACATCCAAAGCACTTGTGGCTTCATCCAATACCGCAAATCTTGGAGCATTTAGTAGTAGCCGTCCAAATGCTAGACGCTGTTGCTCTCCGAGCGACAAAATCCTTGGCCAATCTTGTTTGACATCAAGATCTGGATAACGTTCTATCAAAGATTGAAGCTTTACTTCAGCAAGTACCGAATTTAATTGCTCATCACTAAATTTCTCTTCTTCAGTTGGATAACATAATTGCTCTCTTAAAGAACCAAGCAGCATATAAGGTTTTTGAGGTATGAATAATAAATCTCCAGTTTCTGGTCTTTCTATAGAGCCATTTTCAGGTTGCCACAAGCCAGAAATCATTCTTAGTAAAGATGTTTTCCCGCACCCTGAAGGACCTACAACTAGCAAACGATCGTTTTTACCTATGCTTACATTGAGGTTGCGAATTATGGGTTCTTTACTACCAGGTGGAAAAAGATTTGCATTTTTAATAAGAATATAATTTGTGTAATTTGGCTTGATTACTTTATTATTTTCAGCAGTTTGACTTACTTGTTCAATTTTTGATTGAAATCCTTCTAATCTGCTAATTCCTGCTGTAAATTTTGCAAGTTCTTCAATTTGATTTACTACAAAGAACAAAGAGCCTTCTACCATGCTAAAGGCAAAACTAGCTTGAATAAATCTGCCATAGTCAATATCTCCAGCAAAATATGGTATCGCCATAATAAGATATGGGAAGAAATTACCTGCATAATTAATTGATCGCCTCATAACATCAATGATTACTCTCCATATAATTAGAAGATTGAAATTCTCTACCACTGTTTGTAGTCTTCGTTTTGTCTCAACCTTTTCAGGCTCTTCTCCTGAATAGAATGCAATAGATTCCGCATTATCTCGAATATGCACTAAACCATATCTGAAGTCAGCCTCATAACGTAATTGGTCAAAGTCAATTCTGACTAAGTTTTTGCCAGCTATTAATAGAATAGATGTGG
>CAJWIZ010000108.1 GCA_913041805.1 uncultured Prochlorococcus sp. | reverse complement strand
AAGTGCCTCTGGCTGAAATGTTTGGCTACGCCACTACACTCCGATCAATGACCCAAGGTCGGGGTATCTTTTCAATGGAGTTCAGCAATTATGAGGAAGTTCCTCGTAATGTGGCTGAAGCAATTATCTCCAAGAATCAGGGCAATTCCTGATCTCTAACACCTCTTTTTTACCCCCGATTCTTTAACACAATGGCCCGCGAGAAGTTTGAGAGGAACAAGCCTCACGTCAACATCGGTACCATAGGTCATGTTGACCATGGTAAGACCACCCTTACTGCAGCAATTACTAATGTGCTTGCCAAGAAAGGGCAGGCGCAAGCACAAGACTATGGCGACATAGATGGTGCACCTGAAGAGCGTGAACGCGGCATCACAATTAACACTGCTCACGTGGAATACGAGACCGAAGGTCGTCACTATGCCCATGTGGATTGCCCAGGTCACGCTGATTACGTGAAAAATATGATTACTGGTGCAGCTCAGATGGATGGAGCCATCATTGTTGTTGCTGCTACTGACGGAGCAATGGCTCAAACAAAGGAGCACATCCTGTTAGCTAAGCAAGTTGGTGTCCCTTCCTTGGTCGTTGCACTTAATAAATGCGACATGGTTGATGATGAAGAAATGATAGAACTCGTTGAGATGGAGATTCGTGAACTTCTCACGAGCTATGACTTCCCTGGCGATGATATTCCAGTGGTTCAGGTTTCGGCTCTCAAAGCACTGGAAGGTGATTCTGATTGGGAGGGCAAGATTGATGAATTAATGACGGCTGTTGATGCTTCAATACCTGAGCCAGAGAGGGAAGTTGATAAGCCTTTCCTTATGGCCGTTGAAGATGTCTTTTCGATTACTGGTCGTGGCACTGTGGCTACAGGTCGTATAGAGAGAGGGAAGGTAAAGGTTGGGGAAGAAGTTGAGATTGTTGGTATTAAAGACACGCGTCTAACAACTGTTACTGGTGTTGAGATGTTCCGCAAACTTCTTGATGAAGGGATGGCTGGTGACAATGTTGGATTGTTACTTCGTGGAATTCAAAAAGAAGATATTGAACGTGGAATGGTTCTCGTCAAAAAAGGTTCAATTACTCCTCATACCAAGTTTGAGGGTGAAGTTTATGTATTGAAGAAGGAAGAAGGTGGACGTCATACACCTTTCTTCGCAGGATATCGTCCACAGTTTTATATCCGAACTACTGATGTGACAGGACAAATAACTGCATTTACTGCAGATGACGGCAGTAACGTTGAAATGGTTATGCCTGGCGACAGAATAAAAATGACTGGAGAATTAATTTGTCCAGTGGCTATCGAAAAGAATATGCGATTCGCTATTAGAGAAGGAGGCCGCACTATTGGTGCTGGTGTTGTGTCAAAGATCCTTGAGTAGTTTCATTTTGAGGATGGCTGGATTTTTTACTTGCCATCCTCTAATCTAATTTTCGGCAAAGTTTTTTGCCGAAAATTAAAAGAACCTTGAAAATCAATTTTTAAACCCTTTAAGGGAACTCACAGGAAATTGTTATGTCTTCGGCCATTGCTCAGCAAAAGATACGTATTCGTCTGAAAGCATTTGATAGGCGAATGCTTGATCTTTCATGTGAAAAAATCATAGAAACTGCTGATAACACCTCTGCCACCGCAATTGGTCCAATCCCACTACCTACAAAAAGGAAAATTTATTGCGTTCTGCGCTCCCCTCACGTTGATAAAGATTCACGGGAGCATTTTGAAACTCGCACCCATAGAAGGATTATTGATATTTATAGCCCTTCTGCTAAGACGATTGATGCCTTGATGAAATTAGATCTACCAAGTGGAGTAGATATTGAAGTTAAGCTATAAAGCTTTTATTCCCGCTAATTCCATTTCTATTCCCTAGTATCTAGTTCTGTTTGGGAAGATTCCCGTGACCGAGTTAGCAGTCAGGGAGTTAGCACTATTTCCATTGCCAGATGTAGTCCTATTCCCTCAGGAAGTGTTGCCTTTGCATATTTTTGAGTCTCGTTACAGGATCATGCTTAGGAGTGCGTTGGAGAGTGATAGTCGCTTTGGAGTAGTTCGTTGGGATCCTGCTACTAAAGAAATGTCACAAGTGGGATGTTGTGCAGAGATTATTAAATGCCATACCTCAGAAGATGGGCGTAGCAATATCATTACGCTTGGGCAACAAAGATTTCGAGTGCTTGAGTTAATTAGAGAAGCACCTTTTGTTACTGCAATGGTTGGCTGGATAGAGGATGATGAAGTTGAAGATCAAAATGAATTAAACAAGCTTTCTGATTCAGTTTCACTTGCGTTGCAAGATGTTATTTCTCTTACAGGCAAATTAAGAGATTCTGAGACAGTGCTACCTAATGATTTACCAGATCTCCCAAGAGAACTTTCATTCTGGATTGCAGCTCATCTTGCAGGTCCAGTATCCAAAGAACAACAGAATTTGTTAGAGATGACAACTACTTTTGATCGCTTACAAAGGGAATATGAGATGCTTGATCACACTCGTAAACAGCTTGCAGCAAGAACAGTAATCAAAGAAACTTTCTCAAATGTAGATCAGGCAAATAGTTGATGGAGATTTTTTTTCTGATATGGATTTTGGTTGCTATTTTATTGGTATGGACCATAGCTATATGGGCAAGGAAAGATAGAAAGTATCAATCAAGCATTAGTGTTTCATCTGCATATGATTCCTGGACAAACGATCAATTGCTTGAAAAATTGTGGGGTGATCATGTTCATCTTGGCTATTATTCTGACTCGCTATTTAGAACAGATTTTCGTTTTGCCAAAGTTGAGTTTGTACATCAATTGGTTCGATGGAGCGGTCTAGATCAACTCCCTCCTGGCTCTAGAGTTTTGGATGTTGGATGTGGCATAGGTGGAAGTTCTAGAATTTTGGCTAGAGATTATGGGTTTGATGTCTTAGGTATAACAATTAGTGCTGCTCAAGTGAAACGCGCAAATGATTTGACGTCGAAGAAAATGAAGTGCAGGTTTGAGTTGATGGATGCACTTGACTTAAAGTTTGCTCAAGGTGCTTTTGACGGTGTTTGGAGTGTAGAAGCCGGCCCTCACATGCCTGATAAACAACTTTATGCAGATGAAATGCTTCGAGTCCTAAGGCCTGGAGGAGTTCTAGCAGTAGCAGATTGGAACTCTAGAGATCTAGCTTCTAGAGGTTTAAGTCCTCTAGAGAAGTTGGTAATGAATCAACTCTTAAATCAGTGGGCTCACCCTGAATTTGCAACTATAAATGGATTTAAATTTAATCTTTTAAACAGTCAATTTTGTGGAGGTTCTGTACAAACGGCTGATTGGACAAACTTCACTATTCCTTCTTGGATTGATTCGATTTTGGAAGGTATTCGACGCCCTAGTGTATTTCTTGACTTAGGTCCTAGGGCTTTATTTAAGGGTTTAAGGGAAATTCCTACAATTTTGTTAATGCGCTG
>CAJWIZ010000107.1 GCA_913041805.1 uncultured Prochlorococcus sp. | reverse complement strand
CTCTCAACAATAAGTGACAAAACTGTCTGGCAACTCCTGCGTCGGAAATCAGATTTAGCACTTACATATAATCTATCCTTTGCTATATCTAAATAGAAATTTGAAAGATCAATGACGCAGTAACTCTGTATCAATTGGAAAAACTTAGAGAATTCATAGTTTTCAAATGCTTCAGTGATTTCATCAATGACTTCAGCTGTGCGTTGCAACATCCAACGATCCAATAATGGTAAGTCTTCAATTCTTACTGAATCTTTAGCCGGGTCAAAGTCATGAATATTTCCGAGAAGATACCTCGCAGTATTCCTAACTTTACGATACACATCTGAGAGTTGGCGCAATATGTTTGAGCCAATAGGAACATCAACTGAATAATCAACAGAACTAACCCAAAGGCGCAAAACATCTGCACCAAATGCAGGTTCCTGTTTCTTATTAGGTCCACCATTAATAATTACTTTTGGATCAACTATGTTCCCAAGGGACTTACTCATCTTGCGTCCATTCTCGTCCAAGGCAAATCCATGAGTAAGGACGCAGCGATAGGGAGGCTGCTTATTAACAGCAACAGAAGTAAGTAATGAAGATTGAAACCAACCTCGATGTTGATCTGATCCCTCTAGATAAAGATCAGCGGGGAAAGAAAGATCTTCCCTTTTACATGTAACGGCCGACCAACTTGAGCCGGAATCAAACCAAACATCCATAGTGTCAGTGCCTTTTCTCCATTGACTTGCTTGATTTGCATAAGCAGGTGGTAAAAGCTCTGATTCATCTCTCTCCCACCAAATATCTGCACCATGCTTTGCAATTAAATCCTCAACATGTTTCAAGGTTTCAGCATTTAAAAGAACTTCGCTCCCCTCCTTCTTGTAGAAAACAGGAATTGGGACACCCCACGTCCGCTGTCGGGAAATACACCAATCTCCACGATCCCTCACCATTCCCTCTATACGGTTTCGTCCAGTAGCTGGCAACCAATTCACTGCCTCTATCGCTGATAAGGCTTCCTCACGAAAACCTTCTAAAGAAGCAAACCATTGTTCTGTTGCACGAAAAATAGTTGGCTTTTTTGTACGCCAATCATATGGATAGCGATGAGAATAAAGCTCTTCTTTTAATAAGCAATCAGCCTCCTTAAGTGCCTCTATAATTGCGTTGTTAGCATCTTTTAACACATTCAAACCTTGGAATCTACCTGCTTCAGATGTAAATATACCAGCTTCATTTACAGGGCATAGAATTGGCAAACCATACTTTGAACCTGTCTTAAAATCATCAATCCCATGACCTGGAGCAGTATGAACTAAACCTGTACCAGATTCAGTGGTTATATAATCTCCTCCTATGACAATTGGACTAGTTCGATTCATCAAAGGATGACTATATAAAACTCCATCTAGCAAACAACCTTTAACAGTTGCCTGCACATTCAATGACAAGTTAAGAGTAGAGCTAACAACATTTAAAAGGTCTTTAGATATTAAAAATAGGCAGCCATTTGGATCCGCTGCAAAAACATAATCAAGTCGTTCATTTACAGAGATTGCCAAATTAGAAGGTATAGTCCAAGGTGTTGTTGTCCAGACTGTTATTTTAAGAGTTTCCTTTAACTCAACTTCGCTTTCAGGCAAGTCAAGGCCTTGTTCGGAAAGAGATTTTCTTAATCGATCTGGCAAAGCTAGTGTTGGAAATGCAACATAAATACTTTTACTTTTATGCCCATCTGGATATTCCAATTCAGCCTCAGCAAGTGCTGTTCTTGAGCTAGGGCTCCAATGAACTGGCTTAAGACCTCTATAGATATGTCCCTTCAAAGCCATTTGACCAAAAACATTAATTTGTGCTGCTTCATATTCTTTTTGAAGTGTTAAATAGGGATTTTCCCAATCAGCCCAAATTCCCCATCTACGAAACCCCTCCATTTGAATAGATATCTGTTTTTTTGCATAAGCTGCAGCCTTTTTTCGCAATTTAATTGGACTCAAATGCTCACGTTCTTCTCTCTTCAAAGTCTGCAAAACCTTCAATTCAATCGGCAAGCCATGACAATCCCAACCAGGCACAAAATGTACTTTTCTCCCTCTCAAGATTTTGTATTTAATAATTATGTCCTTTAAAACTTTGTTCAATGCATGGCCCATATGCAAAGCCCCATTTGCATATGGAGGACCGTCATGCAATGTGAATGAGGCGCCTTTATTGGTCAAGCCAAGTTGTAGATCAATACCTTTTTCCTTCCAAAATTTTTGAAGCTCAGGTTCTCTATGCGAAGCATTAGCCCGCATTTCGAAGCTAGTCTTCAAAAGATTAAGTGTCGCTTTGTAAGAAGGACTTCCGCCGCCCTTCTTAGGAGTCTCCTGAGTCACAAGCTCTGTCCAGTAAAGGGATTATGAATCCTTCAGGGGACTCTGTCTCTCTAATGTCTCTTGAGGCTGTTGTTCAAAGTCTGACGATGAACTTTTTGATTGCTTGTCAAAGTCAATTGGGACTTGATTAGACGGTTGAGTTTCTAGCTTCTTTTCCGGACGAACCCATTTCTTTTTTTTTGTTTTTTCTGAAGCTATAGGTCTCACAATTTTCATCCACCCACTCAGAATCATTACGAACTGAGCAATAGTTTCGCCAAACTGCCTAATACCGGTTTTCCACCTCTCGAATGAAGCAAAGCGATTTTTTTCATCCTCACTAAGTTGTTGCCATCGACTTTGTCCAACTTCAACTACAAGTCTGCTGATTAGAAGGCTGCCAGAAATAAGAACAATTAGCAGAGTGCCATTAAAGCGATCATGACAAGTAATAAGCCCAAGAGCTAGTAGAAGAATTAAAGAACCCCAGACTGCATCTCTAGGCCGACTCAACTCTGTTAGCAGAAGAGGAAGCATTAATACTGAAAGACCGAAAAAGAGCGTCACATCTCCAACAACTATGGCCAGCATGATTTACGAAGAAACCTCTACCATTTTGTACATGAGACTAGAATTAATACTTCAAACCCAGACCATCTGGTGAAATTTTAGACAGACTAATTTTCAATAGAGATGTAATTAGATCAACAATTAGAAGGAATTTCATTTTTTTGCTCCCTTCTCTATTTCTAGAAAGTTATCAACCTGTGACCATAGCAAGCAATTCGAGTGCAACGAATTGACGCCCTGTATGTATGCTTGAGACTCTGCGGATGTGGCGGAATTGGTAGACGCGCTTGATTTAGGTTCAAGTGTCTTATGACGTGAAGGTTCAAGTCCTTTCATCCGCATTAAAAATTTCTAATGAACAAACCAAAGCGAAAGATGCAATCAGCGCATTGAATTAATCATGGTCGAACATTGATCTCACTTTGAGCCAAGATCTTCCCTCTTTCACCTTATTCGCACTTGAATATCTTGAGATGATCTTCCAAAAACACTGCAATCACTAGTGTCTTATAGTCGCAAACAAACTTTGTCTACAAGCGACCTTGGT
>CAJWIZ010000106.1 GCA_913041805.1 uncultured Prochlorococcus sp. | reverse complement strand
GAAGCAGGAAAATCTGTTCTAAAATGTCCTCCTCTACTTTCCCTACGAAATAAACAGGCTTTCAGCAACAATGAGCTAGTGATAAGTCTATGGTTACAATCTAATAGTAGATTCAAATTCCTAAGTTGAATTTCATCAAAATGAATGATCAGATCTTTTGAATGGTGATTAACTAAATTAATTAATGGCTGATTAGTAAAGATTTCAAGCTCTTTCAAAATTCCTATTAATGAATCTTGCATTCCTGAATAATTACGTGTTACACCTGCCTCTCTCCAGATTAGTTTTCGTAAATCACTAATCGAATTAATTAAGTAATCTTCTGAAAATATTTCATATGGTTTAATCTGACATTTTTCAGAAGTTATTGGATTCAAAAGTGACTTAATAACTACATTATCTGTCAACTCAATATTGGCCATCTTCCTGGCAAAAACCAAACATTCCATTAAAGAGTTACTAGCCAATCTATTTGCGCCATGTAACCCAGTACAAGCAATCTCTCCAACAGCAAAAAGACCTTTCAAAGTTGTTTCAGCTTTCAAGTTTGTAGCTACTCCTCCCATCCAATAGTGAGCAGCTGGCGCAACAGGAATCAAATTTTTTTGTGGGTCTAACCCAAATTCCCTACATCGTCGAAGCATCGTTGGGAAGTGGCTCTCAATTTGCTCTGCAGGTATTGGTTGAATATCAAGGTTCATGTAATCAATCCTTTGTCTCTTCATTGCTTCAACAAGGGCCCTGCTGACTTTGTCTCGTGTAGCGAGTTCAGCTCCTTGCAAATGAGAAACAGGACTGTTGCCATATTTATCCAGAAGCAATGCACCTTCACCACGCAAAGCCTCGGAAAGCAAAAAACATGGCGCTTGATCTAAATGCAAGGCTGTGGGATGAAACTGAACAAATTCCAAATCTTCAACAACTGCACCTGCACGCCAAGCCAAAGCCAGACCTTCCCCACAGGCTTGCGCTGGATTTGTGGTGTTTGCAAATAAATGCCCACCTCCTCCACTAGCCAAAACAACTGCTCTAGCTGAAATCCAATAAAGATAAGCTCCATCAAGAACTTGAACACCAACGCATCGATTTGATTCAACCCAAAGCTGAGTTACACGAACCCCTTGACGATGCAAAAGGTTGGGGCGTTGCTCTACTTGATCCTCAAGTGCATCAACTAAGGCTCGACCAGTTCGATCCTGAACATGCAAGACACGTCTATAACTGTGCGCAGCCTCAAGAGTAGTTGCTAACTGATCACCCTTACGATCAAATTCCATCCCAATTTGCTCCAATCTCTTTATTGATTTAGGAGCTTCTTCCACAAACATTCGAACAGCATCTCCATCGCATAAACCAGCCCCTGCGTTCAATGTGTCTTCAGCATGACTATCAAGACTGTCTCCTAAATTTGTGACAGCAGCCATTCCCCCTTGCGCCCAACGACTTGAAGAATGTCGACTGATATTGCGATTTAATAGCAAAACTTTCAACTTAGATGGCAGTTCAAGACATGACATCAAGCCTGCGGCTCCTGCACCTATGACCACAACATCCCAAGGTCCCTTAGAAATAGGAACAGATGCAATAGGAGACCTCATCAACCTAAAAACAACTCATGAAAGAACCAACGACTTTTAATTGAACAAAAAAAATTTCTAATCGCATTAATCTTATTCACTTAAATCTACAAGCTAAACGGACACAATTTCCAAATTCCCTGAGCCAAAGCTTTACCTGAAATATCTATATCAAACCACTCAACCTAGGCTCAACAAAAGCTGTTAAAAGAAATAAGCCGTCAACCCAAAGGGTTGTAGTCAAAGCCGCACTGGCCACAAGCCAAGCGCTCCCAGAAGGGGTATGAAGTATTGCCCTCTGCCTCATCAGGTTTGCAATGCAAGCAATCAAAAATGCAGCAAGTATCAAAAACAAAATTGGTTGAAGCTGAAACAACATTTCTGCTGTTTCGTGAAGCAACTGAGGAGCTTCTTCAAAAGAAGCATTAACTACTACAGGCCATGAATTCATCACTCCGGTGACAAGCATCATGAGATCAGTCAACGCTGTTCCAAGTAGACAAGACAAATAAAAGCTTGAGCCAATTCGCCATCGAGTTTCAAGGCCAACAAAAGCCAAAGGCAAGGCAATTGCTTCTACAGGCAGATGCATTACTGGATGTTCTCGCAACCAACCCCAAAACAAACATCCACCTAACCAGCTACCACTAACACCAACCAAAAGAGATCCTGCCCTAGACCATTTATTTCCACCAAAACGAACCAATGTTATTCCACAACCCAACAGTACAAATGTGAATAAGCAAGCTGAGATCGGATAAAGATGTACCCATGGAGCTTGCAAAAAAACAGGCAGCACAACCATGGCACTTGCCCAAAATTGCAAAGTCCTTGGTTTGGATAAATAGCCTTCAGAAGACTCTGGAGACTCATTGAATGGGAGAGAATTGGTCAGGGTTGATGAAGTAAAAAGGGGTCAGGAGAAGAAGCAAATTTGCGAATTGAGTGGCCTGGGAAAACACTCCCCAAATACGACACAGCCCAAGAACCTTAGAAGACCATCAGGCTCCTAATAAAGTTTCTTTGTGAATTCAGGGTCTGAAAAAAATCCTGCCTCAAAAAAGCTAATGACTGACATCTCAAATGCAAATGACCTACTTGAAACCTGTTTTCAATACTTTGTACTTGGAGTAGTGCAAGGACTCACAGAATTTCTGCCCATTAGCAGTACTGCACACCTCAAGGTTGTACCCATGTTAATTGGCTGGAAAGACCCTGGAATTGCTCTCACAGCAGTCATCCAACTCGGGAGCATTTTAGCCGTTACAACTTATTTTAAAAACGATCTCACAAGAATATTAAAAGCAATCGCCCAAGGCATAAGAAATGATCAATGGAAAGAAGAAAATGCACAACTAGGAATTGCTATTTGCATAGGAACTATTCCAATTTTATTAACTGGTATGTCAATCAAACTTTATTGGCATGACTTTGAAACCTCTTCGCTTAGAAGTATCCCATTTATTGCAATAATATCTATTCTAATGGCTATTTTACTAGCATTAGCGGAAAAATTAGGGAAAAAGAAAAAAACCTTGTCTAACATTTCTGGTAAGGATGGTTTGATAATTGGCATCAGCCAACTTTTTGCAATCCTCCCAGGCGTATCACGTTCAGGCATCACATTAAGTACTGCTATGCTTTATGGATGGAAAAGAGAAGAAGCGGCAAGGTTTTCTTTTTTATTAGGCTTACCAGCAATTACTTTTGCAGGTTTATCTGAGCTGAAAAATATATTTAATAGCCCAATCAGTTCTTCAAACGAGATCCTTCCTTTATTAATTGGAATTATTTCATCAGCAATTTCATCATGGCTTGTAATTGACTGGTTCATACAATATCTTCAAAAAAACAAAACTTGGATGTTTGTTGGATATAGATTGTTATTTGGTGTGACCCT
>CAJWIZ010000105.1 GCA_913041805.1 uncultured Prochlorococcus sp. | reverse complement strand
GCAAGCTCAGCAACTATTGATGTCGTAGCAAAAGATAGTGACAATGAAAAAGAAAATATTTAGTAATAGAACTAAATATTTTTTAAAAGCAAGAATTCATATGAAATATGAAATCCCTATCTCATTAATAGAACACTAACTTACTGAAGAGTTTCTGGTGGCAACTCAATAACTTCCTGTTCTACATTCTTGAGTAGATTTTCACAATGATTTAAATATATTTGTCCTTGAATATAATGTCTTTGCAAATTCTCAACTGGAACATTATCATTTTGCAATTCTTCCAATAACAAATCAAGTGCTTTCAATGCTTGATCATAACTAAGTGAGCAAACCTCTTTTCTCCATTTATCAATAGTCAATTCAATATGGACATGGTTTTCACCTGCTTCTAATATTTCCTCATTGTTATCAGATTTTTTTCTAGTTTCGCTACCAGAAAGTTGTTGTTTTTTCATTCGCAAGGTATCTGCGAATGAATTTTATCTACACAGGAATCAATTTGACCATCGCTCAGCTGAATAGTAAGAACTTCTTGCTCAGAAATTTCTTTAATACTTCGAACTGGACGACCTAAGCTGTTTCTAACTATAGAGAATCCCCTCATAAGCCATCGATCTGGAGAAAGAGCTTTTAAAAGCTTATGCTTTTGAGTCAGACTATCTCTCTTTTTTTGAATTAAGGTGTGCGGTTCACAAGACAACAAAATCTCTTGTTTATTTAATAGTAAATGACGTTCTTTACGTATAGCCCACATCAAATAGTCATGTAATCGCTGTCGTTTTTGGGAACAATGGTCTTTTGCCAAGGAGAGACTAGGCAACAAGTCCACAATTGCAGCCGTGGGAGTTGCCGCCCGATGATCAGCCACAAGATCAGCAACAGTAAAGTCATCCTCATGACCTAAACCTGTCACAACAGGAACAGGAAAATTAGCAAGCTCTCGACAAAGGTCTTCATTATCAAAAACCATTAGATCTTCTCGGCTACCCCCACCTCTCGCTAAAACAAGAGCATCCACCTCAAATTGGTCTTGACAATTAGCAATCTTTATCAATGCCGTTTGAATCTTATCTGCTACTGAACCTTGCACAGGAATAGGGACAATAAACAATCTTGTTATGGGCCAACGTTCTTTAGCAGTTCGAAGCATATCTGCTAAAGCAGAGCTAGGCACACTAGTCATAATCGCTATTGATCTCGGATAGTTCGGCAATGCTCGCTTTCGTGCTGAATCTATTAACCCTTCTTTCAAAAACAACGCTTTAACAACTTCAAACTGTCGCAATACCGTCGACATACTCGGACGAATATCCCAAACCTGAACAACAAGGCTCGCCCTAGTTTCCCAAAAATTCAACTTACCAACAATTATTACTCCATCTCCCTCCTGAGGTTTGAAAGCGAGCTTAGAGAGAACTGATGCCCAAACTACTGCTGAAATACTTGCTTCTCCATCCGTAACAGTTAGCCAAAGGTGACCCTTCTTTAACTGCGACTTTGAAACCGAAGCATTCAACAAAAATCTTGGGGCAAATCCACGCGCTAAAAGACTTCCGATTGCTTCATTCAGCTCTCGTACTGAATAATTTGGTAAAGCTTCAAGGGTCAAGGCGACGATAAATCAGACTCCAATAAAGGCAGATCAGAAAAGAGACTGCACTCAAAACCTGGCCCCAAAGATGAGAAAGTTGAGTTACAGACACTGTAAATATCAATACTCCACTGCTAATCAGACGCGCCCCATCTCGTCGATTACTCACAAAAAACCTAGACAAAATTAGAACAACAATTATTGCTACTCTCGCCGATGATCAAGCAAATGGTCAGCTCTCCACAGGCTTCTCAACAAAGTGATTCAAAGTTAAATATACAAAACAATTATTACTGTCAACCAAATCCCATCTGACCCAGAATGCCTTGGCCAGTAAGTAGTTCAGTACTTAAACCAATGACTATCCCCATCATTGCCAGACGACCATTCCAAGTCTCAGCATAGTTAACAAAGCCAAAACGAGGCTGGGGATTTTCAGGCATGAAGAGCTATGTGAGATTTTCTATGCTAACAAAATCAAAATAGGATAGAAAAACAGTTTAAAAAAAACCTTGATTAATCCAATACAACATATTTAAGACATTCCCTTGTCAGAAAAAACAGCATATTCAATTAGTTCTAAATGCTAAACAACAAAAGAAAGCTAATTACTATCTCTTCAACGCACATGTCTTGAACCATCTACTGGACAATATTCCTCTCCAGTGAGCTCTTCATAAATGATTGCTGGAAGTCCTGTTTCAAACATAGTTTGCAAAGCCTCCTTTAAAAGAGGGTTCCAGCCTCCAGTGCTGACCTGACCATGGCGAACAGTCCAATCCCATGTACCTTGCAAGTCTCTCGGAATACGGCCTTCCCTATCACGTCTTGCAACCAAATCAAGTGATTCAACCAAACCAACTTGTACTGGCTGCTTGCCATATGAAGGAGTGAGACTTAATTCCAACCTCACAGGATCTTCCTTCAAAAGTTTCAACCGAAACCTTGGAGGTAACTTCACAGTCTTTAAGACTGCAACAACAATGCGAGTTCTTTGATCCAAGTTTTCTCCTTTTGAGAGTCCTAAAAAGTGCCCATTAGACACTCACCACCTAACTTATTCAGCAGAAGTTTCTGCAGACTGAGGTGGGTCAATATCTCCAGAAAAGCGCACGGTCAATAAGTCTTCATCCGTAATCTGTCCATCTTGGTCTAGAAGTTCTGGATGAATAGTTAACAAACCAGTGCGATCCTCCTCTGAATTGCGCCGTTTAAATGAGCTGCTTGGCAGTTCTTGAGCTGCCGAGAAACCCCTCCCCATCACACGAAACGCCTGCCATAGTAGGAATAGCACAGCGCTGGCATATATCAATAGGAAGAGAAAGTTCAGCATGTGAATGTGTCAGCAAGAGAAGGGAATTAGGTATATGGACAAGCGGTATGAGTAGTTGGTTGCCTTGAGCATATGCTGCCAATGGACACAAGTCTGGCAAAAGGAAGAGTGACCTCAAAAAACAACGAAAACCTTGATTGATATCTGTCACATTATTTTATATGGCACTAGTGTTTGAGCATGATTGAAGGAGGGTATAACTTAAATTCAAAGGGAAATTTTTTTCATGAAAAGTGCTACTACTTAGTCAATAGTTTTTTTTACTGCAAACAATTTCTAAGTTCCAACAAAAAATGATTTCTCAAAAAATCAATGCCCAATGAAATAAACAAGAAATTCATTGCAAACTTGTCAGTTATTGCAAAAGGAAAAATACTTTCCAAATTACCTTTTGGCCTATTAATTGGTGCTATTGGATTTTGCTACAACCCATTGCCTGCAAAATTTTTAAGTATGCCCATAAAAGCAGAATTATTAAAAAATTCTTCTAAAAACTCATTTGTCGCTGAAGCCGTCTCAAGAAGTGGACCAGCAGTAGTCACCTTAGAAACTCAACGCAGAGTTTTCTCACAAAACAATTCTGGTTT
>CAJWIZ010000104.1 GCA_913041805.1 uncultured Prochlorococcus sp. | reverse complement strand
TAGAATGTAACTTTGTTGGCAAATATTATATTTTTTACTGTTTCTCTGGTATGGACATTTGCTTTGCTTCAGTGAAACTGATTTATGGAATTCAAAGTTAAATAGCTATTGGGTCGATTAGTGATTTGAGCTGAGTATGGTTTTGCATCTGCAGAATCCACACATACCCCACATGGCTAATTCTCCAGCAGGAGAAGGGGAACTACATTTAGTGCATTTACTTATCCCATGTACATCAATTCTGCTTGGATGTTTAGCCCAAATACTTTGTTCGCTTTCTAAAACTTTTTTGGTGGCTTTAGGTTGGTATTGCTGAATTCGTAGATCTTTAATTTCATGCCCTTGCGCACGAAGTCTGGCGAGGAGTTGAGGACGGTTGTATTGCAGAGCTTGTAGCCACTGCGGGTGTTTTACACCTATCAGTAATACCCCTCTTCGAAGACTTATGGGGCTGCAATTAGAAGCAAGAGGTTCTCCTGCAATTTTGGGCCAATCCTGCCATAGGCCTGCAATGTTGTTGTTTGTTCTCTGCCAGGTTCTCTTTATATCTTCTAAGCAGCTAGATAGATCTGACGCTAGTGGGGGAGCTGCTTCTTGAAGAATTTCTCCGCTCCCAAATTTTTTTCTCTCTTGTTTACGAGGTAATGCCATTTCATCACTCTAGGTGAAGTATTCGCTTGGGCTCGCTAGCCTCCGAAGGGTCATATTTAATATCTCGATGGGATTTTTTGACAGGTTGGGTCGACTTGTACGAGCTAATCTCAATGATCTTGTTAGTAAAGCTGAGGACCCTGTCAAGATCCTTGATCAGTCTGTTGCAGATATGCAGGCTGATTTAGTGAAATTGCGTCAAGCTGTTTCGATGGCAATTGCAAGTCAAAAAAGGCTTAAGAGTCAGGCGGAACAGGCTAATAACCAAGCGAAAATTTGGTATGAAAGAGCTGAATTAGCTTTAAAGAAAGGAGAGGAGGATTTAGCAAAAGAAGCTCTTGGGAGGAGAAAGACTTTTACTGAATCTTTTGATGGCCTTGCCAAGCAATTGCAGGGACAAGAAGGGCAAGTTGAAATGCTTAAGCGCAGTCTCGTAAGGCTGGAAGGGAAGATTGCAGAGGCAAAAACAAAGAAAGATATGTTGAAAGCAAGAGCTCAGGCGGCCAAGGCACAACAGCAACTTCAAAGTGCTGTAGGTGATATGGGTTCCAACTCTGCAATGGCAGCATTTGAACGTATGGAAGATAAGGTTGAAGCTCTTGAGGCGTCTGGTCAGGCTGCCGCGGAGCTTGCAGGAGCAGATTTAGAAAGTCAGTTTGCAGCTCTTGAGGGGAATGATGATTTGGATGATGAATTAAATCTTCTGCGCCAAAAACTTCAAGGTGGTGCGGAGGCTGTTGCCCTTCCTTCCTCTGACGTTTCTTTGAATGATTTAAATAAAACTAGCTTTGATGAAGAAATTGAAGTCGTCAAGGTTTCAGAAGTCGATTCAGACCTTGAAGAATTAAAGAAGTCTCTTGAGAAGAATTGACTTTTGAAATTGTTAACTATCCCCTAAATTTTAACTTGCTTTTTTATGGCAGTTTCGAGAAGGATTAATCAATTAGGATCAGGTATTTTTCATAGAAATGATATACGAAAGCAGCAATATATATTAGAAAGAATATCCAGGAAATTACCTCCATTATTTGACTTGTCATTAGGATCGACAGATATTTTGCCTCCAGATTCAGTTTTGGAGGTGATCAAAGATAGTTTGAATTTACCCGAAAGCTCTTCTTATTGCCTGCATTCAGGTACAAGGTTGTTAAGAGAAGCAGTTTCACAATGGGCCTTAAACCGTTTCGGGGTAAATGTTGACCCAGAGAATGAGGTTTTACTATTGGTTGGATCTCAAGAAGGCACTGCACATTTACCTATTGCTGTAATGAATCCTGGCGATAAAGGGTTGATCTTAGACCCTTCTTACCCTTCACATCGAGGTGGTTTGATCCTGGCTGATGCACATATTGAGAGGTTAATACTAAAGGAGGAAGACGGTTGGAAACCAGACTTCTCATCAATACCAAATAGCAAATTAGATCAACTAAAAATAATAGTTTTTGGCTTTCCTCATAACCCTACAAGTCAAGTTGGAGAGCAAAGTTGGTTGGAAGAAGCAATGAAATGTGGAATTGATCATCAAGTTGTTATTGCACATGACAATCCATATGTTGATCTTTCGCTTGAAGGACATTCACCTTCATTATTGCAATGTGAAGGTTGGAGGGAATGGGGAATTGAGTTTTTTTCTTTATCAAAGGCTTGGTGTTTGGGTGGCTTAAGGCTTGCCTTTGCGATTGGAGGAAGGAGCTTGATTACATCCCTAAGGAAAGTTAAAAGTGTTATTGATTTTAATCAGTCATTGGCCTTGCAGATGGGTGCAATAGAAGCACTTTCTTCTCATGCGACTTGGCCGAATCACATATTGGAGATTTATAGGCAACGAAGGGATATAACGATTAATGCATTAAGTCAACTGGGTTGGGAAGTTCCTATTCCTTCAATGGCTATGTATCTTTGGATGCCGTTGCCTCATTGGGCGAAAAGTAGAGAATTCAATGATGAGTCTTTTTCTGCAGATCTTTTGAATCAGACTGGGATTGCTTTGACACCAGGATCTGGCTTTGGAATAGGAGGAGCAGATTGGGTAAGGCTAGCTTTGGTTCGTCCTGTCGATGAATTAGAAGCGGCTGTATCCCGTATACGACCATGGTGGGATGCAAATAGTTGATCCATATAAAGGTGCTGCTCAGTTGGCGCATTTGTGGAGAAGAAACTCAATTGCCAAAAAACCTTGGCAATTGAGGTGGAAGCCAGTATGCGCAAGTACTGAAATTGAGCTGTCAAGCTGGCTTAGAGAGAAGCCTTTTAAAGGTTTGACTCCAAGAGCCTTCTTTGCTGCTCGACAAACAAGTGGCAAAGGCCAATATGGTCGCCATTGGCACTCTCCTGTTGGCGGTGTATGGATAAGTGCAGCTATTCCTATTAGTGATAAGACAAAATCGCCAGGTCTTTTGGGCTTGGCTGTAGCAGTTGCATTGGCTCACAGGCTTGAGAGGTTTCACATTCCTGTTCAAATCAAATGGCCTAATGATTTGCTTGTCGGAGGGCGAAAACTAGCTGGTTTTTTGCCTAGATTGATTCATAGAGGAGACACATTGAGGTTGGGTCGAATTGGTCTAGGTTTAAATGTTTGCAATCGTGTGCCAAGAGGAGCAATTGCATTAACAGAGATTATTGACCCGAGACATTGCAATCAACAATCTTGGTCTGTAGAAGTGCTTTATGCCTTGGATGAGGCAGTTGATTTGATCGCTAAAGGAAATTATGTTTGTTTAGAGGCTGAACGAATCCTTTGGGCTAGAACTATTAAGGACCCTGTATCTGGGGAAACATTTCTAATTGAAGGCTTGAATAATGAAGGTGCTCTTAAGTTAAGCAAAGGCGTTTACAAAACTATCTGGAATCGATGGCCTGTTTAG
>CAJWIZ010000103.1 GCA_913041805.1 uncultured Prochlorococcus sp. | reverse complement strand
ACGTTCAGAAGTTTTATGTTGGATTAATGCCATTGATTAAATTACATATGGATTCTTCAACATTCTTAGATATTTGCCAAACCTCTCTTTTAGTTAAACTCATGGCTATATTTTTTTCAGCATAAGCAGCCTCATTTATAAATACAGGAACCAAGGAATCATCACCCTTATAACATAAAGTAGCTCCATCTAATTTCATAAATAATGGAGATCCTTTTTTAATAGGTACCCAATCAGCAGCTTGCCTACTAGCGTGAACAAAAGCATCTATATCTCCACTTCCAGATCTAGGAAAATCAATACTTCTAATATGTCGGTGAACAACAATTCTCTCCGGAAAGAGAACTGAACCAGATTTTAATGCGGCAAGTTCTATAAGCAAACATTGCAATACTAATTTTGTCTGCTTAATGATATTTGGATGAAGTAAGCCCTGAGCAACTGGACCAATTTCTACCACCAAGCCGCATGGCCAATATTCAACTAAAAACCCCTTCTGGCTATCATCCCCCTCATGCAAATATACTGGCAAACCTAACCTTAATTGCAACAAAGATGCAATTGCTAAATCTACAGATCTCCTTCCATAAATAACAATACTACTTCCCATTGCTGATGTTGTACTGTGGAAGTCTATTGCAATTTGACATGGTTCTTTCCCTTGCTTTCCATAAGAAGCAACAATTTCTCTGGCACGCAAAGTCTCATAATCTTTATTATTTTTATCTTCCAATAAGTCTTCTCTAAAGCTACGATTAAGATCATTATCAATATAACGTTTACCTGCTTTAAGTGCTTCTGGGTTACCTATAATCTTAGAAATTGACAATCCATTTGTATTAATAATTGCAGCAGATTTATTCCATTCTTTAAAAAGCCAAGGGGCATTGATTTCATTGCCATGAGTACCTGCAATCAAAAGTACCTGAAGCGTTGACATCAATCAAAATTCAATAACTCTTTCTAGCCTGACTGACAATAGGAAGAAATGGAACCAATACATGGCTATTCCGCCAATTGCTGTTGCTGTGGCCCGCATGGGCTGGAATTGGCAATGGAATCAATTAATGAATGGATTGGCACCGGCTGATCATGAGGGCAACTATCAGCGCCCTCCTAGTCAACATCAAAAAGCACTAGTACCAAACAAAAGTGAACTGAAAAGTCGGCCCAAAAGCCATCTACCGCATTTGATCATTGGCAGGAGCTGTCCATGGGCTCACAGGACTTGGTTGATTTATCAATTAAGAGATTTGAAAAAGAATTTAAATTTAATTATTGCGAAAGCAGATAAAAAAGCTGGTCGATGGAGCCTGGAACCTTCATGGCTTGGTTGCGAATCTCTTTTAGCCATATACCAAAAATGCGGCCAACCTCCTACCTATAGAGCAACTGTTCCTACGCTTATAGATCCAGGAGAACCTTCTGAAGACAATCCTAAACTCCTTGGGAATGAAAGTGCCCAGCTAGTAGAAGTACTCAATCAATGGCCTGTACAAGGCGAAGCGATCAACCTAGCTCCAGAAAATCTGCAAGAAGATATCCAAAGATGGCAAAACCTAATCCAGCCATCAGTTAATGACGGAGTATACAGATGTGGTTTTGCACGAACTCAGTCTGCTTACGACAAAGCCTCTTCAGAGTTATTTCAAGCACTAAAGGAAGTGGAAAAAAGCCTCTCCCAAAAAGGTCCTTGGCTTTGCGGTGATCAGATAACACTTGCAGATGTCAGATTATTCCCAACACTCATACGCTGGGAGATGGTCTATGAGCCTCTATTCGGATGCAGCAAAGAACCTCTTTGGACATTTAGCAATCTTTGGAAATGGCGGCAAAGATTTCTATCACTTCCCAAAGTTATAGATACCTGTGATTCTGCAGCGTGGCGTTATGACTATTTTGGTGCTCTATTCCCTTTAAGACCTAGCGGGATTGTCCCATCAGGTCCAAACCTAGTAAAAATTGTTAATTCCAAGGCTCCAAATGGTCCTAAGTAATCAACAAATTTCAAATCCTCAAAATGAAGAGTTTGAAGAACTTGAACTTCAAGGGATTTACGGAAATTACAAAATCACTGCGACTGACCACCTCGAAGTAAAGCGATATCGAACTTCAGTGCTTTGCTGCGGTCTCGCATTCTGCATAGGGATCATTCACTGGCTTTTGATTGGCCCAACTTGGGCATGGATCTGGCTACTAGCTACCGCTATAGCTCTTGGTCTCGCATTAAAGTGGATTCACATTTACCTAAAGCCATTACACAGAACTCTTCAGTTGCTTTGGGGTTTAGGTTGTATAGGAATAGGAATACTTTTAATAAAATTAGGCAGCCAAAACTTACTTTCTACTATCGCCTCTAATCAAATTTCGATATTAGCTATTGGTCCTTTATTTGCAGCCATGACAGGCTTAGGGTTTAAAGAGTTCTTTTGTTTTCGTAGGCCAGAAGCAATCGGGATAACATTACTCATTCCAATATCCCTACTAGGTCATCTCTCAGGACTCATCAATGGAACTACAGCAATGGTTTTATTAAGTCTTTCAGCATTTTTGTTGTTTATACTTGGAATCAGAAAATTCGGAATGGATCCTGCAGCCGATATTGGTGATAAAAGTGTATTTACTTTTCTAGAGAATCAAAAACTGGCTAAAAATTAGTGAATTTAATAAGTTTAAGTGAAGCTTCGAAAGACTTCGGTATTCGTAGTCTTTTTAAAAACCTAAATCTTCACATCAATGATGGAGAAAAAATCGGACTAATTGGAGAAAACGGAGCTGGAAAAACAACACTTCTAAAAATTCTTGCTGGTATAGAACCACTTGGTACAGGGAAGCGAATATGCTCCCCAAAATTATCAATAGGTCTTGTTAATCAAGAAAGCAAAATCAAAAGTGAACGCTCAGTAATTGAAGAAGTTCTAGCAAACTGTGGTGAAAAAAGGGAGCTTCTACTTCGATTCAATCAACTCAGCATCGAATTAGCAAAAAACCCTGAAAGCAAAAAGCTTTTAACAGATCTTGGGCGAATCAGTGAAAAAATGGATACCGCTCAAGCTTGGCGCTTAGAGCAAGAATGCAAAGTAATACTCCAGCGTCTTGGCATTAAAGATCTATCTCTACCTGTTAAATCACTCTCAGGCGGATATCAAAAGAGAGTTGGCCTGGCATCAGTTTTAGTTTCAAAACCTGATGTCTTGCTATTAGATGAGCCAACAAATCACCTGGATGCTTCTGCAGTGCAATGGCTACAAAGTTGGCTGGGGAAATTCAATGGTTCTATAATTCTTGTTACTCATGATCGTTATTTCCTAGATCAAATAACTGAGCGTATAATAGAAGTTAGCAATGGTGAAGTTTATAAATACAATGGTAATTACAGCACTTTTCTTAAACAAAAAACTCAACAAGAAAAGGTCAAAGCTTCCATAGAAGCAAAGTTTAATGGAATATTAAGAAAGGAGTTAGCATGGTTAAAACAAGGTCCAAAAGCTAGAAGCACAAAGCAGAAGGCTAGAATAAAA
>CAJWIZ010000102.1 GCA_913041805.1 uncultured Prochlorococcus sp. | reverse complement strand
CAATGTTGCGAAGAAAACCATAGTTGATCACGCCATAAAAAGAAGCTAAGATTAATAATTAAAGACGATTATTTAAACCAACAATGGCAGCAAATGAAATCAAATAGTTCAGCAATTTATGGGCATATCACCCACCAACTGCAATTGGCACATTTCTATTATTTGCAATCATCTATAGAAGTAAATTTTTTGCCAATAAATCTCATTAACCAACTCTTCAACTAATTCAGACAAAAATAAGCAAGAGATTTCAAGAATTTAAATTTGACAAAACTAATCAGTCACTAAAGATTTTGTAATTATAGTGACAAAATAATTTCTAAGGTAATTTCCAGCAATGATCTTGCAAGGCATTAACAAGGAAGATGCTTTTGATCAAATAGATTTACTGGATGAGAAGCTATCGGATCGATTCATTGCTCTTGACCCAAGCGGTTATTTCATAATCAAATTAAATCAGTCCTCGAAAAAAATTGTTGTAGAGCATTATGGGAACGATATTGACGAAGATGGGATAGCAGTTGATCCTGAAACTGGAAAACCGCTGGGATGTCACGAAGAACAGCAGAGAGCTCCAATCAAAATTTATGAAGGCCGTACCGCAAAAGAAGTAGGTATCAAGCTCACAGAAGGGTCAAACACTTTGCCTTTGAGCAGGCTCGATCATGCTCTCTATCTAGGAAGAGAGCTTCAAAAAGCTGAATCTTGTCTTAGGGATAAAAAGGATTACATTCAAGATTGAAAATGCTTGTTATTTCCTTTAGAGCGGGTTTTCTGATGTAATAGTTGTAAGTGATTTTTTTTTGAAATGGGCATCATCTTTTACCTGGCAATAGTCGTGAGCGGTTTAGTAGCTGCTTTTGCCATAAACAAAGTGCTAAAAGCTGTCAAATTGATCTAAATTGCTTTGTGAAAATTCTTTTCTTTATGAAATCGAAGAATTTCCATCTTGAATTAAAGCTATAGATGTTTCCTAGCAGAGACAACCATATCTCTCGCTCCTATCAACTCTCCAGTCAAATCATATAAATCAACCCCAGTAATCAAAGCAGGAACCATCATTCCAGGCTCTGCATAGGCGCCATTAAGTCCTGGTTGTAATAAGACTTCTCCATCAACTTCAGGAGCAAATCGATAACAACGTCCAATCATTTCTCCATTATCGGGATTACATTGCTCAACCAAAACATCCACCCGACGCCCAACCCAAGCATTATTTTTTGCAGCTGCAATAGGTTCCTGAATTGACATTAATTTATCCTTCCTTGCCAACGCAATTTCAGCCGAAACTTGATCAGGAAGAGATGCAGCTTTTGTCCCTTCTTCGGAAGAAAAAGTAAAGATCCCCACATGGTCAAAGCGTTGATGCTCTAAAAAAGAAGCCAAATGATCAAAATGCTCTTCAGTTTCACCTGGAAAACCAACGATCAATGTTGTTCTTAAAACTGCGTCCGGCAATTGATCTCGTATTTGATTGAGCAATAACGAATTAACATTTAACTGCCATGGTCTATTCATAGCCCTCAACAAATCAGGATGACTATGCTGCAAAGGAAGATCTAGATATGGCAAAACATTTGGGATATCTCTAAATGCTGCCAAAACCTCTGGTGTCAAGCCAGTTGGATATGCGTAATGGACTCGAATCCAAGGAATATTTACTTCCCCAAGTGCAATCAACAATTTATCTAGAGAAGGCTTTCCATAAATATCTACACCATAGTTAGTAGTAATTTGACTAATTAAAATTAGTTCCTTCACACCTTCACGAGCGAGTTTATGCGCCTCTAAAACGATCGATTCAATGGATCTACTGCGCTGATCTCCACGAAGTTTTGGAATAATGCAAAAAGAACAACGATAGTCACATCCCTCAGCGACCTTCAAATACGCAACAGCTTTAGGGGTTGTGCGATAACGAGGCAATTTGTCATCACCAACAAATGTTGGCTTATTACTAACTTGATTAACTCTTTCTCCAACTTCAACTTTTTGTAATACCTCAACAATATGTTGATAATCCCCTGTACCAACAATTGCCTTTGCCTCCGGTAAAGACTCCAAAAGTTCTTCCCGAAAATGTTGAGCCAAACATCCTGCAATGATTATTTCTTTTCCTTGATCAGCAAGACCAACCAGAGTTCGGACAGATTCCTCACGAGCCTCTTGAATAAAGCTACATGTATTAACTACAACAACAGCAGCATCTTCTTCACTGCTACTGATTCCATACCCAGCTTCTGCTAACAACCCAAGCATATGCTCAGTGTCAACACGATTTTTTTCGCACCCCAAATGAGCAAATGCGACAGTTGGCTTTCCTTGATTTAATTTGGCAGGATTTTTAGACAAACCGTTTTTCGAATTCAATCTTTTGATTAATAATGAGAATAAAACTCCTCGAGTCCTAAACAGAAGTTAATTGGACCATTCATACAAATCAGCGTTGTTTTACTCAAACTGCCAGAATTAAAGAATCTATTAGTAGCTCATGGTCAAATCACGCCTTAAAAGTCGACGGCGCCAAGATCAAGGGTTCAAGTGGGCCAGAGTGTCTATGGCCATCTTGGCGACTATAGGAGTCATTGATACAGGTTCGATAACTTTCAATCGATGGGGCTGGATCGGGTCACTGACATGCCCAGGAGGTGCGGAAGGTTGCGACAAGGTACTGAATAGTCCTTGGGGGACAGTAATTCTTGGCAATGGGTTAGCAATTCCCTTGTCTTTCTTCGGCTTAATTAGTTATCTAGCAGTGCTGTTCTTGGCAATTTTGCCTTTACTGCCTGCTATATCAAAAAAGAAAGCTGACCTCACACGCAAAACGTGGTGGGGATTGTTTTTCATTTCCTGCGGGATGGCTGTTTTCAGCCTCATCCTGATGGGATTAATGATCTTTGAAATCAAGGCTTTTTGTTTCTTTTGCCTCTTATCTGCTGCGATATCTCTAACTCTCTTAGTCTTAACAATTATCGGAGGGGGTTGGGATCAGCCTGGAGACCTAATTTTTCGAGGTCTCCTAGTTTCTCTTGCTTTTTTATTAGGTGGATTGATTTGGGCTTCTGCAGCAAATCCACAGAAGCAACAAAGTGTTGCGAGTCTTAGAGGAGTAGCACCTCGCGTTGAGACAACAAGTACCTCTGCGGCAATCAAACTAGCCAAACACTTAGAAGCAGAAGGGGTAGTTATGTATAGCGCTTATTGGTGCCCTCACTGCCATGAACAAAAAGAAATTTTTGGGAAAGAAGCTGTTTCTAATCTTGTAATCATTGAATGTGCAATAGATGGAGTAAATAATCAGAGGGAGCTCTGCGAGCGCAAAGGTATCACTGGTTACCCATCCTGGGAAATCAATGGACAACTTGAATCAGGAATTCAATCTTTAGAGGAATTAGCTAATCTGAGCCGCTATCAAGGTCCAAGAAATTTCTAAGAAATAATTATGGATTAACTGGTCTAGTAAAAATTCCTTTCCCCAACTTTTGACGGGAATGATATTCCCAAAAAGGTACCGAAGCAGGAAAATCTGTTCTAAAATGGCCTCCTCTACTTTCCTTACGAAATAAACAGGCTTTCAGCAA
>CAJWIZ010000101.1 GCA_913041805.1 uncultured Prochlorococcus sp. | reverse complement strand
CATGGCCATGAAGATCATATTGGTGGAATTTCTCATCATTTAAAGCACTTCAATATTCCGATTATTTATGGGCCGCCTTTGGCCATGTCTATGCTTCAAGGGAAGATGGAAGATGCAGGTGTTAACAACTCCACTACTATTCAAATAATTTCACCTAGAGAAGTCGTAAAGGTAGGTCAACATTTTTCGGTCGAATACATCCGTAATACACATTCGATTTCAGATAGTTTTTCCCTTGCTATTACAACTCCTGTGGGTGTTGTCATCTTTACTGGTGATTTCAAATTTGACCATACGCCTCCTGATGGGGAGCATTTCGATATCCAGCGTGTGGCTCATTACGGAGAAAAGGGTGTTCTATGTCTTTTCTCAGATTCCACAAATGCTGAGGTTCCAGGATTTACTCCTTCTGAACGGGCGGTTTTCCCAAATCTTGATAGACATATTGCCTCTGCAGCTGGCCGAGTGATTGTGACTACCTTTGCTAGTTCAACTCACAGAGTGGCAATGCTCATTGAGTTGGCAATGAAGAATGGCAGAAAAGTTGGTTTGATGGGTCGCTCCATGCTCAATGTGGTTGCAAAAGCTCGTGAGATTGGTTATCTCCGCTGCCCTGATGATCTTTTTGTCCCTATCAAACAAATTCGTGATCTTCCTGATCGAGAAACTTTGTTATTGATGACTGGTAGCCAGGGCGAACCTATGGCTGCTCTGAGTCGCATTTCACGAGGTGAACATCAACATGTGCAGGTGAAGAGCACAGACAAAATAATTTTTTCTGCGAGCCCTATTCCTGGCAATACTATTTCAGTCGTTAATACAATTGACAGATTAATGAAGTTAGGAGCTCATGTTGTTTATGGAAAATCAGAAGGCATTCATGTCTCTGGGCATGGATGTCAGGAAGATCAAAAGTTGATGCTTGCTCTAACAAAGCCCAAGTTTTTTGTTCCAGTACATGGTGAGCATCGGATGCTTATTTGCCATAGCAAGAGTGCTCAATCAATGGGTGTACCTGCAGATAACATTTTGATCCTCGAGAATGGCGATGTTGTTCAACTCACGCCTGATTCAATTTCTAAAGGTGAATCAGTGACTGCTGGAATTGAACTTTTGGATGCCTCAAGAGAAGGGATTGTTGATAACCGTGTATTAAAAGAGCGTCAACAGTTAGCTGAAGATGGAGTTGTGACTGTTTTGGCGGCTGTTAGCACAGATGGTGTAATGGTCGCTCCACCAAGAGTCAATCTTCGTGGAGTTGTGACTAGTGTTGATGCGAAAAAGATGTCCCTTTGGACTGAACGAGAGATTTCTTGGGTCTTGGAGAATCGTTGGAAGCAACTAGCGCGACAAACAGGAGGAACTTCTATAGAAGTTGATTGGATGGGTTTGCAGCGTGAAGTTGAAGTTGGATTAGCACGTCGTATGCGACGTGAGCTCCAGGTTGAACCTTTGATTCTTTGTTTAGTCCAACCTGCACCAGGAGGTACTCCTGCCTATAAAGGGAGGACAGATGTAGAGCCTGATTCGAAAAGTATTACCAAACGAACTGATGGATCTGTTAAAAGAGATGAGAATAGATCTTCTTCTTCTACCCAAAGAGTTGCCAAGACAGCTAATCCCGAGACGGCCACCAAATCTGCAGTCGTTACAGAACAAAAAGTAGCAGCTCAAACGGAATTGCCAGCTGGACGGACAAGACGTCGTCGTTCTGCCGTGGCGTAAACAGACGGGACATCAACTTGGCTGGATGAGTTGAATTGATTTTTTAACCCATTTAATTGTCCATTTGTTTGCTAAATGACTACACCCTGGAGGGTTCTTTTTATCTATCTTTTTACTGATTTCTTCTAATTGCTTTGAAGAAATCCTAGGGACATGATTTTCTTTTAGCCACACTGCTAGAACAGTAGCTCTTGCAGTTAAAGTTAGCTTGGAAAGACTTGTCCTGCATAGTCCATTAGAGCTTTGAAGAGTTTCAATTAAAACAAGAGCCATCGCTTGTTGATCATCTCTGTATTTAGAAAATCTTTCTGCGAGTGAGGCCATTCTGATGCTGCAGCCTGGATGAAGATCTTCCAAAACAGGCATAATTTTTTGGCGAACTCTATTTCGACTTAGGTTTATATTTTCATTAGACGGATCAATCCAAATGGGTAGCTTGAATTGATGACAAATCTCTGCTGTTTCATTCCTGCTGAAATTTAGTAATGGCCTGATCAGTTTTACTTTGTTATTTAGTGCCCTTACTTCAGGAATACTACTGACCCCTGCCAAGTCTGAACCTCTGGCAAGATTTAGTATTAAAGTTTCAGCTCGATCACTACTTGTATGACCTGTTAAAATATATTTACAAGGTGAAGATTGATCTATTTTAGACAGGTTTTTTGCAGTTGTTAAAAGGCAACTATATCGCCAATCTCTTGCTTTAGCCTCATTGCTGGTTGTTGCTTGATTGGCACAATTACAAAAAAAATCAAGATTTTCTTTTTTGCACCATTCTTTTAGCTCTTTTGCAATTTGTCCAGATTGATGATGCCAACCATGATCACCATGCCATATGTGAATTTTCCATTTATGGATCCTTTTTAAATCATGGATTAGTTTAAGAAGCACCATTGAATCTTGTCCTCCAGAGACTGAAAGCAAGATTGAAGATCCATGAGGGATTAGATCTCTATGTAATAACAGTTTTTTGTGCAGTCGTAGATGCCATTTAGACCATGGAATTGGATATTGATTGGACATGGACATTTTGTTTGGAATAACCACTGAAGGTATTTTTTGTGAGGGCTTGGGCTTGGTGAATGGGAGAATCAAATTGTTCGATGATCTTTTGATGGCTCGTCTTCAATACCTACCTTCTGCATTGCAGCAAAGTTTGCGGCAGCGTTCTCTTCTCAAGGTTATTGCGGGTTTAAGTAATTTTGATGCTGCTTCAGTGGAAATGGTTGCGCGAGCGGCAGGCAATGGAGGTGCAGATTTGCTTGACATTGCATGCAGGCCTGATTTGGTAAGCCTTGCAAAAGAAGCTTCTGGTCTTCCAATTTGTGTGAGTGCTGTGGAACCCGAGCTTTTTCCTGCAGCTGTAGAAGCAGGGGCTTCAATGATTGAGATTGGGAATTTTGATTCTTTTTACCCGAAAGGTCGTTTTTTCTCTGGTTCGGAAGTATATGAACTCGCCCGACAGACTCGAGAGTTGTTGCCGAATGTTGTTTTGTCGGTAACGATTCCACATGTTTTACCGTTAGATCAGCAAGCTCAATTAGCAGTGGATTTGGTCGATGCAGGAGCAGATTTAATTCAGACTGAAGGTGGAACTAGCTCGAGACCTTTAAGTCCAGGCACACTCGGCATGATTGAAAAAGCATCCCCTACTTTGGCTGCGCTGACAAGTATTTTTGAGCATCTACAAAAGGAGAATCAAATGGTTCCCCTGCTTTGTGCTTCAGGGCTTTCAGCTGTAACAGTGCCAATGGCTTTTGCTAGCGGTGCAACAGGTGTTGGTGTGGGCTCGGCTGTTAATCGTTTGAATGATGAAGTTGCTATGCTTGCAGTAGTGCATAGGTTGAGAGCAGCAATTAGT
>CAJWIZ010000100.1 GCA_913041805.1 uncultured Prochlorococcus sp. | reverse complement strand
TCCTTAGGATATATTGATAGGGCCCACAATAGATTTGATTTTGTGTACTCATGAGCACAATAAACTTTTGTGTTCTCTGGGAGCTCATTCAATAAACGTAAGGATTTATACATCTTTTCTGGTGTTCCTTCAAAAAGCCGACCACAGCCACCTCCAAAAAGAGTGTCTCCACAAAATAAAGAAGCTTTTATATTGCCATCAACACTGTCTTTTTTTGGAGGTATGTAATAAGCCAAATGAGTGTTGGTATGACCTGCAACGTCTAATACTTTCATTGATAATCCCATTAGGGTGAGATCATCTCCTCCAGTCACAGAAAGTGTTTGGAAAGGTATTCGATTGCGATCAGCCCCTGATGCGATAACAGTGGCACCAGGCCATTGTTTGATTAAGCTTTTGGTTCCGCCGATATGATCGTCATGATGATGGGTTTGTAAAACTGCTATAAGCTTTAGATTTTGATTCTTAAGCCACATTTCAACTGGTTTTGCAATTGCAGGGTCAATTACTACAGCTTCAGTCCCTTTAACCAATATCCAGATGATGTTGTCTTTTAAAACAGGAATCCCATGTATTGAGTAACTGTTTTTTTCTTTGTACATAGCTTTTGAGGGTAGATAAATCGTTAAAGTCCAAGTTGATGGATTAATCCATGATCACAGTTGCACTAGCGAAAGGAGCTTTGCTCAAGGATTCTGTCTCTCGCTTTGCGAAGGCTGGATTGGACTTCTCCTCGGTTTTGGAATCAGGAAACAGGCAATTGATGGTGCCCTCTCCTTGTGGGAGAGCAAGAGCACTTCTTGTGCGTAATGGAGATGTGCCTGTCTATGTGGCATTTGGTCAGGCTCAGTTAGGGGTTGTAGGTTTTGATGTTTTGAGAGAAAAGCAAATGCCTGTAGCCCAATTGGTTGATCTTGGTTTTGGAGGTTGTCACATGGCAGTTGCAGTTAAAGAAAATAGTGGCTATGAGAGAGCTGCTGATTTACCAGCACATTGCAGAGTTGCCAGTAAATTCACTCATTGTGCAAGATCATATTTTGATCAGTTAGAACTTCCCGTTGAATTAGTCCATTTGACAGGGTCAGTTGAACTGGGTCCAATTACCGGTATGACTGAGGCTATTGTTGATTTGGTCGCCACAGGTCGTACTCTTCGTGATAATGGACTTGTTGCAATTGAAGAACTTTTTCAGTCAACGGCTCGTTTGGTCGGTAATCCACTTTCATTGAGATTGGATCGAGGTGAACTTAGAGAAATCATTGAAGCAATTCGTACTCAAGACCAGTTATCAGAGGCTCTTATCTGATGGCTTTAAATGATCTTCAAAGAGTAAAACGTCTAGGACGATATCTTCGCCAAGATAAAAAGAGTTTATTAATCATTCTTTTTATTCTTGCTCCAGTTGCTTTGGCAGGAGCAATCCAACCTCTTCTAGTTGGACAAGCAATAAGCGTCTTAATAGGTGAAGCAACTTTTGCTTTCTTAAATGATCTGCCTATGAGATCTGCGATAAGACTTTTAATTGGAATTTTGCTTGTTTCAGTCTTATTTAGATTGGTTTTACAGGGTTATCAAACCTACAACATTCAAGCAGTAGGTCAGAGACTCACGGCTCGAATTAGAGAAGATCTCTTTTCTCATTCAATGTCCTTATCCTTACGCTTTCATGACAGAATGCCTGTAGGTAAGTTGTTGACCAGATTAACTAGTGATGTAGATGCATTGGCTGAAGTTTTTGGAAGTGGTGCTGTTGGAGTTCTTGCAGATGTTGTGAGTCTTGTAGTCATAGCAATTACTATGCTTTTAGTTGATTGGCGATTGGGAATACTTCTTTTACTTACACAAATACCAGTTACATTTTTAATACTTTGGCTTCAAAAAAGATATAGAAAAGCCAATTATCGAGTTAGAGAAGAATTGTCTCAATTAAATGCAGATTTCCAAGAAAATCTTCAAGGCCTAGAAGTTGTTCAAATGTTTCGCAGAGAATTTATTAATGGAGAGAGATTTAATAAAACTGGGAGAACATATCGAAAGGCTGTAAATGGAACAATTTTTTATGACAGCAGTATTTCGGCATTTATTGAATGGGTTTCTTTAGCTGCAATTTCTTTGGTTTTAGCTTTGGGTGGATGGATGGTTACAAACGGCTTAATGGGGCTGGGAACACTTGCGACATTCATCCTTTATTCACAAAGATTGTTCGACCCTCTTCGCCAATTAGCTGAACGCTTTACTCAGATTCAGGGAGGATTGACAGCAGTTGAAAGAATTGGTGAATTATTAGAAGAAAAAATTGATATTTTTGATATGCCTGCTCAATCATCAAATTTGTTGCCTGATAAAAACTTTACAGGTTCTCAATTGGGAGAGGTGGTCTTTGATAATGTTAGTTTTTCATATAGACCAGATGAGCCTATCTTGGAAGATCTTAGCTTTAGGATCTCACCTGGTGAAAATGTTGCTCTTGTTGGACCAACTGGTTCTGGAAAAACCACATTAATTAGACTACTTTGTAGATTATATGAACCTCAAAAAGGCAAAATACTTATTGATGGTCACAACATTAAAAATCTCCCAATTTCTTATTTACGTAAACAATTAGGAGTGGTCTTGCAAGATACATTTTTATTTAGTGGAAATGTCGCAGAAAATTTACGCTTAGATAAATCAATTGAGGATCAAAGATTGATGGAAATATGTAAAGACCTCGGCCTATTATCATTATTAAATAGCTTGCCAAAAGGTTTAGATACAGAGTTGAGAGAAAGAGGTGGAAATTTGTCTTCCGGGGAGCGTCAGTTGCTTTCTGTTGCAAGAGTTGCGATACGTAACCCTAGGGTTTTGATAATGGATGAAGCAACAGCATTTATGGATCCTTCTACAGAAGCCACTTTGCAAAGAGATTTGGATCGCTTGCTTGAGAAAAGGACTGCTTTAGTGATTGCTCATCGATTGGCAACTGTTGAATCAGCTGATCGAATTTTAGTTTTAAGAAGAGGAAGACTTATTGAACAAGGTACTCATCAGGAACTTCGTAATTTGGGAGGCCTTTATGCTCAGTTGGCTGATTTGCAAGAAAGGGGGTTGGCTAAACTTTGATGAACATTTTCATGAAAATGATTAGTCAACCATCCTCGGTTTAACTTAGATATCATTTTGATTGCTTCAGGCTCACTTTCAAAAGTGGAAATTGAAGATATTTATGGGGAAGGTGCACGTGAATGCCCTTCCCCTGATTCTCGAATGACTCTAGTTTTTAGTAAGTCAAGATCTTTTGATTTGGTTGAGTTGGAACAGTTGCTTCAATCTGTTGGTTGGAGCCATAGGCCAATGAGGAAGGTACGTCGAGCTCTTGATAACAGTTTGCTTAAGGTGGGTTTGTGGAAGCATGATTCAAGGTTCCCTCGTTTGATAGGTTTCGCTAGATGTACTGGTGATGGGGTTATTGAGGCGACGATTTGGGATGTGGCAATAAATCCGATATATCAAGGGTTTGGTCTAGGCAAGGAGCTAATGGCTTATGTGAATAAATCATTACGTGAGGCAGGTGTTAGAAGAATTACTTTGTTTGCGGATCCAGGTGTTGTGACTTTTT
>CAJWIZ010000099.1 GCA_913041805.1 uncultured Prochlorococcus sp. | reverse complement strand
GGACATCTATTTGAGTAGTTATTTGAACACATCCACTTAAAAGAATAGTTAATCCGATAAGAGTAATTAAAACCAAGCTTAAAAATCCAATGCCCATACTTTTCGTTGGCCCAGTAGGAGGAGAAGGCTCTTCATATTTTTTCTTTGATTTATATCTACTTTTATAGTTATTACCTCCTGTTTGTGGACTTAAATCTAAGTTTGGAAGCTTGATAGACCAGTTGTCGGGCCTTTCCAAACTTGGTGATTCTAAAATAGATAGTAATTGTTTTGATAATTGGCGGATTTCATTGTTTTTGCTGCAAGTAAGTTGGCGACAAGTTGATTTAGCTTTCTCATCATCACCTATACCCATCCAGGCTGTAATCATAAGCATTCTAATTTTTGACCCTTCTGGAGTATTTAAAGAATGCTTCTCAGATAATTTTTCAAGTGCATTTAGACATTGGCTGTAGTCACCTCTTGCTAAGGCAGCCTCAGCAAATGCTAGGGCTGGCTCCATTCTTTTAGCTTCTTCCTACAACCATTGTTCCAACGCCTGAGTCTGTGAAGACTTCGAGGAGAAGTGCATGAGGTGTTCGCCCATCGATGATGTGAGCAGCAGCCACTCCTTGAGCTAGAGCTCTAATACAACATTTTGCTTTAGGTAGCATGCCTCCGCTAACTATGCCGTGGTCGATTAGCTCACGTGCTTCTGACAAATTTATTTTTTTGATTAATGATGAAGAGTCTTCTTTATTTCTAAGTATTCCAGGAGTATCAGTTAAAAGGATTAGTTTTTCAGCCTCTAATGAGGCTGAAAGTTCTCCAGCGACTGTATCTGCATTGATGTTATGAGATCGTCCATCCGAGGTTGAGGCAACACTAGAAATTATTGGCACATAGCCTTTTGAAAGTAGAGGTTCAATTACATCAGGGTTAATACTGGCCACATCACCTACCAACCCATGACTTCCATCGCCTAGTGGACGTGCTTTTATTAAACCTCCATCAATTCCGCTTAAACCAACTGCTTGGGCTCCAAGTTGATTTATTCCGTTGACAATTTGCTTGTTAACTCTGCCCATAAGAACCATCTCAACCACATCCATGGTTTTTTGATCTGTCACTCTTAATCCGTCACGAAACTCTGGAGAGATATCAAGTTTCTGAAGCCATTGGTTAATTTCTGGGCCGCCTCCGTGGACTACAACTGTTTCGACTCCAACACTGGACAAAAGGGCAATATCTCTAAAAACTGCTTCTTTTAAGGCGCCATTTACCATGGCTGCCCCACCATATTTGATAACAATTCTCCTGCCTGCAAATCTTTGGATATAAGGCAAAGCTTCACTGAGGACTGAAACCCTGAGTGATTCATCTCCTGATTGTTCTGATTGAGGAGATGAGTTGATGGAATGATTAATCACTTTTATTTCACTTTCAGCTATTTTCATGTTGACTTATTGATTGAACTTCGTTTTTTTTTGGCACAATCATTAGATCAAGCTCATCTTCACTTGGAGAGAAAAGTTCTGCTTGCATATCTTTAGCAAAAAATCTTCCTAGGCGCTCTTGCTTCTCTTCCCAACGAATTAGAGATACCCCTCCAATTTTAAATCTTAAGCGGATTCCATATCCTTCGTTTGTTTTTAACTCTTCTATCTCTATTAGCTGTGGAGGATTATCTTGATCCCAAAGCTTCAGGGCTATTAGAGAAGATTCAAGATGTGCATTTTGTCCATAACGCCATCGGGTTACATCTTTAACAACTTTCGATAATTCAGGCGCCCCTTCTTCTCTTGTTTTTGTTATTTCTTCTTTTGGAGATATTTGCTTGGCTGGCTTTAATTCAGTTGTCTTTAGTGCCAATCCCCCCAAAAAGATAGGGAATCCATAGAAAAGGGTTGGTACGCTGAGATTTGCAGCACCAGTAAGGTAAGCCGCTATTCCAACAACAGTTAAGACAGCCCCTGTAATGGTGATTATGTTGGCTGGGGAGAGTAGTTCTTTCATGATTAACATTCTCGCTCTAGATGTTCCAGGATGGTCGTTTAGGAGACAGTGCCATGACCATTGCTAAAAATGAATCTACTGATCTACGAGAGTTGATATCCAGATTAGAAAAAGATCGAGCGTGGTTATTGGAGCAAATTGATCGTGGAAAATGGCCTGAACACCGTTTGGATTTGGCAGCTTTGGAAAGGGAGTTGGGCCAATTTTTAACCAAAGTAACCGATCAAATTGATTACATGACTTGAGCTTTTTACTCAAAATGGAATGTCATCAGTTTCCGGAACAAGCGGTGCACTGTTCCATTTCACTGGCTCGTCAACTGGTTGCATTTGTTTTGAAGAGCGAGAATCTTCACCAGTTTGTTCGCTAGTAGGAGCATTAGTCATAGGAGTTGAGAAATTATTGTTGTTGCTAATTTCATTATTGGGTGTAGAGAGCTTGTGGAACTTAGAGAGGGTTAATTCAGCTCTTTTTTCTTTTGTTCCATCTTGCCTGGGGATTGTATTCATTCGTAAACGACCCTCCACAACTAGTTTTTGACCAGTTTGGACTCGATCTTGCAGTTCTTGTGCCATGTTTCCCCAGCCAACTACTTTTAGTTCTCCAGGAGAGTCGTCTGCTCGAAGCCCATCGAATAAAACTTCCATTTCGGCGATAGGGGTCTTGTTTTCTTGCGTATAACGAACTGTTGGGGCCTTTTTGACTTGAACTTCCAATACACAGTGATTCATTTCACGATTTCGTATAGAGGGATATCTTGATGCAATCTAGAAAGAATGGCCATAGGCATATTTGGTTGCTTTCAGGAATAGGCGAGGGACATTGCCTGGCGAAGGTTTTAGCAGATGAAGGATGGGAGGTAACTGTAAGTGTTGTTAATGATTCAGCTTCTTTGCCTTATCAGGAGATGCGCTTGAGAGCGATTCATATTGGTCCATTGCAGGGTGTTGAAGGCATAAAAAGAGTCCTTCAGGATGCGGCCTCACTTCACAATGGATTTCAGTGGGTAATAGATGCTACTCATCCTTTTGCTTTAGAAATTAGTACTAATTTGCAAAATGCTTGCAAAGATTTTGACCAACCTCTACTTTGCTTTGAAAGGCCAATTGAAGAGGTGGGAGATGCCAATTTGATCAAGGACTTCAAGGAGCTTTCAAAATATTGTTTTCATGAAAGAAATTTCTTAATGGCTATTGGGGCAAGACATCTGAGACAAGCGGTTTTTTATGCTCATCAATCGGGAGCAAAAGTTTTTGCTCGAGTTCTTCCATCTCCAACAAGTCTTAGACAGGCATTGATGTGTTCACTTTCTGACTCCCAGCTAGCTGTAATACGTCCTTTTGTTGGCTCAGTTAAAGGTGAGTTTGAGAGGGCTTTATGCCAGAGGTGGTCTATTAGTGATGTTCTATGCAGGCAATCTGGTGGCTTGACTGAACAACTTTGGGGATCTTTGTGTAAAGAAGAGAAAATCAACCTTTGGCTTATTAGGCGCCCTACCCTTGATAGGAAAGTGGAGGTAGTTCATACTTTTGATTGCTTGCTGGAACGAATTTCATGTTTCCCATAGAATTAGATTCTTGATTTTAATTTTGTTCTTTTAATGTCAAATCAAAGTTTATCTGATTGTCTCGTAATCGTATT
>CAJWIZ010000098.1 GCA_913041805.1 uncultured Prochlorococcus sp. | reverse complement strand
ATTCATATGTCGGTCGAGCAACACCGCTTTACGAAGCCAAAAGACTAAGCAACTATTACCTCAAGAAAGGCAAGGGGCCGCGCATTTGGTTGAAACGAGAAGACCTTAATCACACTGGCGCTCACAAAATAAATAATGCTTTAGGGCAAGCCCTTCTTGCCTTACGAATGGGGAAAAGAAGAATCATTGCCGAAACTGGTGCTGGACAACATGGGGTCGCAACAGCCACGGTGTGTGCTCGATTTGGCCTCGAATGTATTATTTATATGGGTAAAGAAGACATGCGAAGACAGGCTTTGAATGTATTTCGCATGAAGTTACTCGGTGCCAAAGTTGAACCTGTCAGTGCTGGAACAGCAACACTAAAAGACGCTACTAGCGAAGCAATTCGCGATTGGGTCACAAACGTTGAGACCACTCACTACATCCTGGGATCTGTCGCTGGTCCACATCCTTATCCAATGTTGGTAAGAGATTTTCATGCAGTAATTGGCGAAGAAACTCGAAAACAATGCGCTGAAGCATTTGGACGTCTCCCAGATGTACTTGTGGCATGCGTAGGCGGTGGATCTAATGCAATGGGCCTTTTTCATCCATTTATAGAAGAGCCTTCTGTAAGGATGATCGGAGTTGAAGCAGCAGGCGATGGAGTGCTCACTGGTCGTCATGCTGCAACCATCACTGAAGGTCGAGTAGGCGTCTTACACGGTGCAATGAGCCTTCTTTTACAGGATGAAAATGGACAAGTACAAGAGGCACATTCAATTAGTGCTGGCTTGGATTATCCAGGAGTAGGTCCAGAACACAGTTATTTGAGAGATATAGGTCGTGCAGAATATGGCGCAGTAACTGATCAAGAAGCTTTAAATGCCTTAAAACTAGTGAGTCAGCTCGAAGGGATTATTCCAGCACTGGAAACAGCACATGCTTTTGCATGGTTAGAAAAACTCTGCCCAACTTTGGAACAAGACACAGAAATAGTTGTCAATTGTTCAGGTCGTGGTGATAAGGATGTCAATACTGTGGCAGAAAGGCTTGGTGATGATTTGTAGGCAGTACTTCAAGTCAAAACTCGATTGAGATGATCAGCAACACTACGAACTGCAGCGATAGCGGTGGAATAGCCCATACGCATTGGCCCAATCAAAGCAACTTGGCCAATTTCATCATTTGAACTTTTGTAAGAAGCCTGAACAACAGCGCAATCAACCAAAGCCTCTTGAGGATGTTCTGAGCCAATCCAAACACAATTAAGTTGTTGTTGATCTAGAGGCACTAAAGCCGCTGGTTGACTATCCAAAAGATCTAACAATGGGCGCAAACGGTTGCTTTGACTGAACTCAGGTTGGGCAAATAACTGAGAAATTCCATGGAAAACAGCACCGGTTTCTAACGTAGAAATAGATTTTCTGTGACTTTGAATCGCCTCTCTCAAGACTGTTCCACTCATGTACAAATGAGGAGGCAGACTCGACCAATCCAAACTGCCATTGCCTGAAAGAGCAAGTTGTTCTGCTATCCAAAGTTCCATTGCATCAAGCTCACCTATTGCCTCCATAGGGAAACGAACATTCAGATGACATGCATCATTAGAACTTTCTACAAGCATTACCAAAAGTCTTTCTCCACTTGGCACTAAACGAACCTTCTCCAACTGTTTTTGCTTTCGAACTGGTCTTGTAATCAAACTCATCAAGCCTGTGAAATCAGTTAAACGTCGAGCTAATTGCCATAAGAGATCATCAAAAACAGCTAATCGAAGACTGATATTCGTCAATTCCCTTTCCAAATGTTGAACTGCAACTCCTGGAGGTGGCAACAAACAATTCACATAATGCCTATAGCCTTGTGGACTAGGGACTCTGCCTGCTGAAGGGTGTGGTTGTGTCAATAGTCCCCTAGTTTCTAATGCGCCCATATCCGAACGAATTGTTGAAGAGCTAGCTTGAATTCTGAATCGGCGAACAAGAGCATTGCTACCCACAGGCTCCATTGTGTCCACGTAATGATGCACCGTGGCCTGAAGAACCTTCTGTTGTCTTATTGGCAGAGTCTCCAATTGATCACAAAAAGCATTTCGATCGTACGAGTATTTTGAAGATCGCTCAAAAGACTAAAAAGTCTTTTACAACTTCTCAATAACGAGGGACACTTGGGTCTACTTGTACACTCCAAGCATCAATTCCACCTTCAAGGTTCCAAACTTCAGAACTGCAACCTTTAGCTATTAACCAGCTAGCAAAATTCCAGCTACGAATACCTGAATGACAAATCACTACTACTGATTGCTTGTTCTTCAACTCTCTAGGAATTTCTAGTCCCCAAATAGAAGCTTTACTTAATGGCAAATGAACTACTTGAAAAGGGAAAGGAGCCATTTCAAGTTCCTGATCTTCTCGCACATCAACTAAAACTGGTTCATTCAACTCTTTCAAAAGCCATACATGCAAGTCATTAGCAGAAATGTTTCTGGGAATTTGCGAATTCATCTCACTATGTTTGTGCAAGCCATAGAAATCTGACCATTAATGAACGATGATGGTCAAATTTGTCATGGCAAAATCATGAAGGTTCAGTCCTTCCTTATTGCTTTGGCAACTTCATTGTTGCTTGTAGTAGCAGTAGCAATATTACCTGGAGCAGGACTTGCTAACACAGATCCAATAAATGTTGAGAATGCAAAATTCAATTTGCCCAATACAGCCAAGTTCTTTCCAAAAGAAGCAGCACTAACCTTCCACTGGGCTATTGACTCCGAAAAAAAAGCAAATTACTTTGAATCAATTACTAATAGTGGAACAAGTAAAGACAGTTTAAAACCATTTAAAGACTTAAGAAATGGTCTATTTGCTCTAGCTGGTCTCGATTTCGAAAATGAACTTTCTGAATGGCTCGATTCAGAGTTAAGTTTTGCATTATTTAAATTGAATGAGGCGGAAAAAAATTATAGCTGGGTCATTACAATAACTAGTTCAGAGGAAAATATTGCCACAAAATTCTTAGAGCGCTTCTGGCTCAAAGCAAGCCTAGAAGGAGAAGATGTGAGAATCAATAACTATAGAGGAATTAGTTGGATAAAGAGTGATAGTTCAAATTCTACTAATAAGAATAATTTAGCAACAGCATTAATTAATAATAACTTAATTTTAATAGCTTCCAACGAAAAAGCACTGAAAAATTCATTGGCGATTTCTCAATTTGATTATCAAAATCAGTCGGGAGATAAATACCTCAAAGATACAATTAAAAAATTAAGCAATGGATCTGCTTTAATCACATTATCTCCGAATGCACTTAACTCATTGCTTGAATTACCCAAAAAAATAACTGAGGAAGAAAGCTTTGGTGGATTTATAGCATTGTTAAAACAAACTCAAAACAGTCTAATCTTAGATGGAGTTTTTAAATTTGAAGAGCCTCTTCAAGAAGCCAAAAAAAGAACCAAAGAGTTGGACTTATCCTTGCTTAATGCATCAAAAGGGCCTGCAGAAGGTTTGGGAATATTATATTCACCACATGAATTAATTAATGAAGTAAATAAAAGTCCATTCAACGAATGGATTGCCAGGTTAATTTCAAAAGAACTTGAAAAGACAAAAGGGATTGCATTAAAAGAGGTTGCTAGACTCAGTGAAG
>CAJWIZ010000097.1 GCA_913041805.1 uncultured Prochlorococcus sp. | reverse complement strand
TAAATTTGCTAAAGAAATTAGAATTATTGTCTTTACATATTTACAAGTTAAACATCTTTTAAAATAGTGGAAAAAGTGAAAATATTATAACTAGCCCAATGACAATGCAGCACCCAAACCAGAGAAGAAATCTTCCTGAAGAAGACGACCATCATGGTCATGGTCTAGTGCGTCAAAGACAGCATCACTACCAAGCCATTCTTCCCTCGTTATGCAACCATCTCCATCAAGATCATTCAGCATAAAAATCTCATGTACAACATGTGTAAATGCTGATCCACCCTCAAGAATGGCAAGACGATGGGCCAGTTGGGCTTCCAATGTCTCAATAGCCTTACTAAAGCCACGAATTCCTTCATCCAATTTCTCTTGAGCCATTTGATCATTGCTCATCATATATTCAAAACTTTTTTTATCAATACTAATCTTTTTATCTTCCGAGACAGGATTAGAAGAGTCCAATTTCTTGATTAAAGTTGATTTTGTTTTCTTAAGTTGGTCAAGAAGTTTAGGAGATATAGTCAGCAAATCACATCCAGCAAGTTCAATTATTTCCTCTTGATTTCGAAAACTAGCTCCCATTACTTCAGTCTTATATCCATGTAATTTGAAATAGTTAAAAATTCTAGTAACAGATATCACTCCAGGGTCTTCATTCCCTTTGTAAAAGTCTTTACCTGTCTTAGCTTTGTACCAATCAAGAATTCTGCCAACAAATGGAGAGATCAAAGTAACACCAGCTTCTGCACATGCAGCAGCTTGGGCAAAGCCAAATAGCAAAGTTAAGTTGCAATGAATTCCTTCTTTTTCCAAAACTTCTGCAGCTTTAATTCCCTCCCAAGTAGAAGCTATTTTAATAAGTACTCGATCATTAGTGATGCCAGCTTCGTTATACAGTTCAATAATCTTTCTAGCTTTAGCAATCGTTGCATCTTTGTCATAACTCAATCGAGCATCAACCTCAGTGGAAACTCGACCTGGAATAATTTTGAGAATCTCTTTCCCAAAAATTACACAAATCTCATCCAAGGCCTCTTCAACTATCTCTTCAACTGCTGCTCCATGCCCAACCCTTTCACGTGAAGATTGAAGCGCCTCATCAATCAAATTTTGATAATCAGGGATTTGAGCAGCAGCTAAAATCAAAGAAGGGTTAGTCGTTGCATCTCTAGGCTTAAACCTTCGAATAGCTTCCAGCTCTCCAGTATCTGCAACAACGACCGTCATCGAAGAGAGTTGTTCAAGAAGCGTGGTCATAAAAAGGAATGTCTGACATTCGCGTTTAAACTAGCGAGCTTTTGAAGGATTACATCCCTTGCTTATAAGTCAAGATAAAACTTCTACGACATCTTTGAAATTTAAAGCGGAAATCTTACTTGGGTTAATCACTAGGAGGAATTTTTTCCAAAACCAACAAGCCTTCTATAATTTTCTTCGCAGCAGGCGCCGCTACAGTTGATCCATAAGCCCCACCTCCTCGAGGTTCATCTACGACCACTAAGACGACATAGCGAGGGTTGTCGGCCGGCAAATTGGCAACAAAGCTACAAATCTTCAGCCCTCCACCAAATACACCATTAACTAATTTGTCGGCAGTTCCAGTTTTGCCTCCTATTCGATAACCATCAATTTTTTTAAAGCCATAAACAGAGTCAGTCTCTACAACCGATTCCATCCAACCACGTACAACTCTAGTAACTTCTGGGCGTAATAATGGTTCTCCATTACTACGCCCAGAAGGCCGTAGTGGTTCAACACCCTTTACACCTCTAGTGATATGAGGACTAACAAGGTAACCACCATTGGCAATCAGTGCATGTAATTGTGCCAACTTCAACGGGGTCAAAGAAAGTCCATGTCCATAGGAAGCTACAGCTGGCTCAATTGGCTTATCAACAAACTCTTTCTTTGGCTTCAAATACCCTGCTACTGCACCAGGCAAATCAGTATTGGGTGTTTGATTAACACCTAGGCGATGCAGCCAATCCCAATAACGAGATGGCTTTAAATTTTGCATGACTTTTACCATCGCAATATTGCTCGAAGCCTGAAGCACCTCTGCAAAATTCAATACTCCATTAGACCCCAAATCGTAATTACGCAGAGACCAACCACCAACTTTAATTATTCCTGTATCATTCACAGTCCCATCAGGAGTTATCACACCTTCTTGAAGAGCTAAAGCAAGGTTAATAGGTTTAAAAGTGGACCCAGGTTCAAACAAATCCTGAACAGACCATTCCTTGTAAAGAGCTGGTGAATAATCCCAAAAACGATTTGGATTATAGGTTGGAGCAGATGCCAAGGCTAATATCTCACCATTTGTGACATCCATAACAATTGCTACTCCTTTCTTCGCTGACCAATCACTAATGGCAACCTCTAAAGCTTTTGCTGATAATTCTTGCAGACGTGAATCCAAAGTAAGCTGTAATTGAGCATCATCCCTAAAGAAAACGCCAGGAGCCAAATCGTCTGGCAATGGAGTGTCATCGCCAGCCAATCTAAGTCGACGAACTGGCTCTTTTTTCCTGGAGAGCATTTCATTTAAACTTTGTTCCAACCCTGCCAATGGAACACGATCGTCATTTAAAAATCCGACAACATTTGCGAAAAGTTCACCTTGTGGATAAACACGTTGCAAATAAGGCTCCAGTTCTAAACCACTAATGCCAAGTTTCTTGATTTCAGAAGCAACTTCCGGTTCTATATCTCGTGCAAGTCTCACACCTGAAGAACGATCCCCTATAAGATCTACCAATTCCTGTGTAGTTTTTGGAACAAGTCCGGCTAACTTACGAGCAACATCAACCGGCGTCCTAAGTGACCTGGAGTCATCTCCAGGGAAGCGAAAGTTATTTGGGTGTGCCCAAAGATGAAAACGTTGCTCATCCAAAGCAACCAATCTTCCATTTCGATCAACAATGGACCGTCTAGCACCAAGAGGTTGAATCTTTTGGATTTGAAAAGCACGGGCTCGCGCCTGAAGCTCGGTAGTTTGATGAATTTGGAGCCATGCCATTCTAGAGACAAGGCCCAAAAGTCCTATCAGGAGAATTGAGAAGACTAACCTCAACCTAAAAGGTGATATGGTCTCTGCAGGCAAGGCAACTTGACGCCTACGCCTACGTCTTCGCTTACGAGTATTCGAAAGTTGTTTATCTTGTCCCGGCATTAGTAGCCGTAATTAACTGAGTGAGAGGCAAACCTTTTTATAAGTCTATTTTTATGTGAATCATGATCATTATTAGGACTACTAAGTGCATCAGGATTATCTAAATAGTGCAGCTTCTTAGCATTAGTTCTAACCATGGACAGAGGTAAGCTAGCTCGTTTAAGAAGATGCTGCTCAAGCATTGCAGTGGAATATTTAAGCTTCTGAGTTAAATCACGGGTTGTCTCAAGTTCAGTATATGCAACTGTCCATAGATATCTCCAATGAAATGAAAAGCCAGACATCATTAACACCGCAATTAAAACACCCAAAAGAGCTCCGTCCGTAGCCCGATGCATTCCTGCAAGGAGAGGATATTGACGAGCAACTTTCTTGGGAGAAAAAGAGCCCTGAATCAAATTTAATGGTCCTGGTGAACGAGTTGTTGGCACAGGGAAATCATATAAAAACAACTTTGTAACTGAAGATGGCTCAACAAATCACTTAGTGAATCAAGTCA
>CAJWIZ010000096.1 GCA_913041805.1 uncultured Prochlorococcus sp. | reverse complement strand
CAGGCTTGCTGATGATCACGATGAGCACATTTGTTCTCTCTACCCCCATTTGCTCGAATACTCGAGTTGGTCTTTGGGAAGCTCTCTTCACAGCCACATCAGCACTAACGGTGACGGGTTTGACGATCATTGATGTAGGCGAAGATTTGACGTTGATAGGTCAGATGGTTCTTGCAGGACTTTTGCTGGTTGGAGGGCTTGGCTTGATGGCAATAACCACCTTTTTGCAAGGTTTTGTAGTCAGTGGAACGGAGCTTAGATGTCGCTTGGATAGAGGTAAAACTCTTGATGAGTTTGGAGTTGGTGGGGTGGGTAGAACTTTTAGAGGTATTGCGCTAACTGCTTTCGTTTTAATACTTATTGGGGCATTTTTTCTTTACTGCTTTGGTTTTAATGAGATTTCTAATAATGGAGAGAGATTATGGGCAGCCCTTTTTCATAGCATCTCTGCCTACAACAATGCAGGATTTGGTCTTTGGTCTGACAGTATGCAGTCTTATCGCTCCAATGGAGTTGTTAATTTTGTAATAATCCTGTTGATTCTTTTAGGTGGTTTGGGATGGAGAGTAACAAGTGATCTTTGGAGTAATCGCAAACGTTTTAGACGTCGCAATTTGAGTCTTCATACTCGTTTGGTATTGCGGACTTCGTTTGCCTTGACTCTTATAGGCACGATTGGCTTGATGGTTACAGAGTCATTAGGCCATGGATACTTTTTCTCTGATCTCAGCTGGCCAGATCGTCTGACTACCGCATTATTTGAGTCTGTAAGTGCTAGGACGGCTGGCTTCACAAATATGCCGTTATCTGTGCAAACCATTTCTGATTCAGGTCTTCTGTTATTAATGGCTTTGATGTTTATTGGTGCTAGTCCTGGAGGTACTGGCGGTGGAATTAAAACTACAACTTTGGCAGCTTTGATGGCAGCAACAAGATCCACATTGCGAGGTCAGCAAGATGTAGTCATTCGAAATCGACAAATCTCAGATAAAGTGGTTTTGAAAGCAGTAGGTATCACAGTTGGTTCTCTTCTTTTTGTTTTGTTGATGGCTTTGTTGTTAAGTGTCTCTAGCAATTTAGGGGGAGAAAAGCCTTTTTCATTTTTAGAAATGCTTTTTACTTGTGTGTCAGCTTTCGCTACAGTTGGTTTTGATGTTGGAGTTACAGAACAACTTGGTCATTTTGGGCAACTTGTACTAGTAATAGGAATGTTTGTTGGACGCTTAGGAATCTTGTTATTGCTTAGTGCAGTCTGGGAAGCATTGAATAGAGGTAAGTTGCTTCATGAGAACAGGATTGGTTATCCAAAAGAAGATCTCTATGTCTAAAACTTTTAAACTGGAGGTGAAGTGATGAGTGATTGGTGGCAGTGGTCCCCCAAGGAGGGTACTGATCAGCTTGGATTTGCTGTTGTTGGGATAGGTCGTTTTGGTAGTGCAGTGTGTCGAGAATTGATTCGCAATGGTTCAGATGTTTTGGCAGTTGATTGTTCTCAAAGAGCAATTGATGAATTGCGTCAGTTGGAGCCTTCTATTGAGGCACGGGTAGTTGACTCGACTGACGAAGAGTCCATTAGGGCCGCTGGTGTTTTAGAGATGGGAACTGTTGTTGTTGGAATTAGTGAACCGATAGAAGCAAGTATTACGACAACTTTAATTGCTAAAGATAGTGAAGGGAGCAAGGTTCAGCAGGTTATTGCTAGAGCAACTAGTGATCTTCATGAAAAGATGTTGAAAAGGGTAGGTGCTGATCGTGTTGTTTTCCCTTCGAGAATGCAAGGAGAAAGATTGGGTTTGGAGCTAATTCGCCCCAATTTGATTGAGCGGTTGGAATTAGATGATCAAATAGGTATCGATGAAATTAAAGTGCCTGCAATTTTTGTTGGGCGTTCTCTGCGCGATCTAAATTTACGAAAGAATTATATGGTTAATGTCTTGGCGGCCGGTCCAACGAAAGGATTAACCGTTAATCCACCGGCTTCTTATGTTCTTAAAAAAAGTCATGTTTTAGTGGTTATGGGATCAATGGAAGACCTCCAGAAGATGCCTCATACCTAAAATTTGATGCGTGTATTGGGTCTTATGAGTGGCACCAGTGCAGATGGTGTAGAGGCTGTTTTAGCGCAATTTTTTGGGAAGCCTAGTGAACCCAGATGGAGGATTATTAATTGCTTTTCAGCTCCTTATCCTTCAGCTTTGAGGCACAAGGTGATAGCTGTTGGTCAAAACAAGAAGTTGAGTAGTCAAGAATGGTTGGATTTGGCTGAGGCTATTACTGAAGCTCACGTACAAGCAGCGATGGAATGTGCACCAAATGGTCAATTTGACTTGGTTGGATGTCATGGGCAAACCGTTTGGCATCGTCCGCCTACTCAAGAATCTCGTGGAGCAAGCTTGCAGTTACTTCAAGCACCATTAATGGCTCAATTACTTAATCGTCCGGTGATTCATGATTTCAGATCTGCAGATCTTGCTGTGGGAGGGCATGGTGCACCATTGGCTCCAGCTTTGGATGCTGCAATTTTTGGCAGGTTAGGTGGTTGGAGGGGGGTACTTAATCTTGGTGGCATTGCCAATATTTCATTGATCCCTCCAAGATGTGGTTTTGATCGTTTTTCTTCAGTTATTGGCTGGGATTGTGGACCTGCTAATACATTGATTGACTTTGCTGTGCAAAAGATCAGTAAAGGACACCTTGCTTTCGATCAAGATGGCTTAATTGCAGCAAGGGGCTCTCCAGATGAAGGTCTTATAGAACGTTGGTTGAAGGAGCCTTTCTTTCAGCGATTGCCTCCAAAATCAACTGGGAGAGAGCAATTTGGTCTAAATGATTTGGAGAATAGATTCAAGCAGACCCTAAATAGTTCTTCAGAGGATTTAATTGCGACTTTGACGGCTTTTAGTGCTGCAGTTGTCGCACAAGATCTTAATAATTTGCGATCCCTTGATTTGGTTCGACCAATTGAGTTGTTAATTGCTGGCGGTGGTTGTCGAAACCCTGTTTTGTTGCGTGAATTAATGACTAGATGTCGCGGACTGAGAGTGTTAACTGTTGAGGAGGAGGGAGTACCTCTTCAGGCGAGAGAAGCTTTGTCGCTTGCTTTATTGGCTTGGTGGCACACTATTAGGCATCAAGGAAATTCTCCTGCTATTACAGGCGCTCGAAAAGGAGTGGTATTGGGCACAAGAGTCAACCCTGGATGAATAAATTCAAGAACTGTGTTCGACAAATACTTAACTAGGTTTATGTATTCGCATTCTTCGTGGTGCGCCTCTTAAACGTCTTGATTCTTGAGCTTCTAAGGCTGATCTAAATCTTTCAGTGTTAGTGATAGCAGTAGCTGTTTTGCTTGCCTTGATTTGTTCATATTGTCTAACCCCTTCTTGAATTAGTACTTTGGCCATATTGCTCACTGTTCTTGACTCTTGTTCGGCTAAGGCCGAAAGACGATCACATAAATCTTCAGGTAACACCACCTGAACCCTTGGGGACTTTGGCCTCCCATTAGATGAATTTTGTCGGGTTGCCACGACTCACAAAGAGTATTGGTTAATAAATAGTGTACAGATGTATGCAAGGATAGTATCCAGTACTATGCTTGTTTCGAATCTGTACCTGCTTGCTTGTGGTTAGCAGGTACAGATAGTGAATTTGCTATTCCCCGATGGTATTCACTAGTGCAGTGCTAGCAATGTGGCTTCGTAGGCCA
>CAJWIZ010000095.1 GCA_913041805.1 uncultured Prochlorococcus sp. | reverse complement strand
GGCTTTTTGAGGAATTGGGACTGGATTATGAATTGGTAGTCTTGGAAAGAGGTAAACCCAATCCTGATTTTGTAGAGGCGAGTCCTTTTGCAAAGTTACCTGCAATAAAGGACGGGGATCTTCTCTTAAGTGAATCGGTTGCTATAGTTCAATACATTCTCATGAAATATGGAGAAGGTCGTTTACAGCCAGAAAAAGACTCAAACGAATACGCCTATTTTCTCCATTGGCTTAATTTCGGAGAATCCACTTTGATTTTACCAATTGTTGATATTCTTAAAAACACCATGTTTAGACCCGAAGAGCACAGACATCAGTACACGATTGATTCTGCAAAAGAATCCTTTATAAAGTTGTTAAAAACTATGGACCCTATGCTTAGCCAACAAAACTTTCTAGTTGGTAATGAATTCACAGCTGCAGACATTATTAATGGCTACACTCTTCGACTGGCGAGCAATCTAGAATTACTCAATGGCGCTGATGGTACAGTCAATGTTTGTGATTATTATAAGCGTTTAGAAGAAAGAAAAGCCTTTCAAAAGGCAATCTCTAGCTAGGCCAATTATCCTTCCAAGGACGCGCCTCCTCTAGTTGAAGTGCCAGTTCAAGCAATTGTTGTTCTTTACCAAGACTCGCATGGAAGTGACTGCCAATAGGTAGACCAGAAGGGGACCAACCAAGAGGAATTGACATTGCCGGATCTCCAGTAACATTCGCCAGAGGGGTGAAAGTGATGAAGTTTACAGAACGCTCCAATAACTTGTCATATGGAATATCGGGTGCCATGTCACCATTTTTAGGCGCAGTGGTCTGAACAACAGGTGAGAGGAGCATGTCATAGGCATTAAATATTTGATTGGACTTTAAGCTATCCTCTTGCAATCTCTCTAATGCTTTTTCAACTTGTCCATCAGGAAGATTATCAAACCATTTCCCTAGACCTAGAGTCCATGGTTCAAGCAATTCATTAAGAACGGTTTCTGTTCTTCCAAAATTCTCTTCAGCCAAAGTAATTATTGTCCTTGCACCATGAGCCCACATAGTAATAAATGAGTCAATGAATCGCTCCCCATCAATGAATGGCTCTATGATTTCTATATCATGTCCAAGTTCTTCGCACAGAGCAGCAGTATTCTCAATTGAATCTTTAACATCGGAATCAGCTTCGTTTCCAAGCATATTTGATGTGAGGAGGGCTATTTTTAGCTTTTTACTGTTCGGTATAATTTGCATAGGAATCTTTGGTAATCTCCCTGAAGGGTCAATTGTTTGCATGTGATAGAGTGCTGTGGCACTGTCCCTGACACTTCGAGTGTGGACAAATCTGACACTCAAATCTATAGGTCGATTTGGTTGAGCATCATCTATCGTTCTGTAAATAGAAGGTTTTAATCCAAAGATACCGCAACATGATGCAGGAACTCGAATGGATCCTCCACCGTCACTTGCTGAAGCAATCGCAACCATACCTGAGGCTACTGCCGCAGCTGATCCTCCGCTAGAACCCCCGGTGTTATGAAACAAATTCCAAGGATTTTTTGCTGTCCCTAACAGCAGTGATTCAGTGGTTCCCGTTAAGCCAAATTCTGGCGTATTTGTTTTTCCTAATGAGATCAGACCCATATCAAAAGCAGCTTGGACATTGGAAGAGTTTCTATTGGCTATTCTATTAGCAAACATTCTTGATCCTGAAGTAGTTCTTACTCCTTTTTGATCAAGCAGGTCCTTAACCAAATAAGGGACCCCAGCAAAAGGACCGTTTGTTGGATTTGATTTTGCAATATCAATCGCTTGTTCGAAAGATTTAGTAACCACTGCATTAAGCTTTGGATTAAGCAACTCAATTCTTTCAATTGCTGACATAACCATTTCCAGGACAGATACTTGGCCTGTTTTGATCAATTTAGCCTGTTCTGTTGCATCTAGAAAATGCAGAGATTCACTTTCAGCAAAGCCAATCCTTGAAGTTACTAGACTTCCAATTCCGATTGATAAGCCTGATTTTAGAACACGTCTTCTTTGATGATTAATAGAACTCATATGATCACCCATCATAGCATATTGAGTGTATTTTCAGGCGGCCTCCCAATTACTGCTTTCTGTTCATCAAAAATGATGGGACGTTCTATAAGAATTGGATTCTCAGTCATCAAAGCGATCAGTTCATCATCGCTGATCTCTTCTAGAGAAATTGCTAACTCTTTGAAACAAGATTCCCCTGTTCTTAAAATTTCTGAAGGACCCAAGTTAAGTTTTTTTAGAATGCTTTTTATTTCAGATGGGGTTGGTGGATTTTTAAGATAGAGAATAACTTTAGGATCAACTCCATGCTTGTTAAGCAACTCTAGACTCTGTCTAGATTTACTGCATCTGGGATTATGCAAGATGGTGACAGGCATTTTGACCTATAGTCTTTGCGCTCCATCAAGATCAATGCATCGCCCTGAAAAATACTCATTCATAAAAATAAACTCAGCAGCTTTGGCAACCTCATCAGGTTCACCAATGCGGCCAAGTGGAACCATTTTACCCAGCCCTTCTTTGACATGATCAGGCATACCAGCAACCATCTCAGTATTAATAAATCCAGGAGCTATGGAGTTCACGCGAATTCCATGCTTAGAGAGTTCTTTAGCCCAAACAACAGCCATTGATTGAACACCAGCTTTTGTTGCAGAGTAATTGGTTTGCCCAAAATTTCCATGCCTAGCAACACTTGAAATATTAATAATGACACCGCCTGAACCACCTTCAATCATATGTTGTGCCGCTTCTCTCCCACATAAGAAGACACCAGTTAAATTAAGATCTATAACAGCTTGCCAGTCCTCAAGAGACATTCGTTTTACAAATTCTCCGTCTTTAAATTTGACCAAAAGTCCATCTCTAGTAATGCCGGCATTATTAATTGAACCGTACAAAGGACCCAGTTCAGAAACAACTTCTGCGTAGGAGCTAATAACATCATCTTCTTTAGTAACATCAGCTGAAACGCACATAACTTCAGCACCTGCTTCCTTACAAGCTCTTGCAGTGTCAGCAATGGTTTCTCTATCAAGATCAATTAATCCCAATTTACATTTATGAGCTGCAAGACGTTTGGCCATGGCTGCACCAAGACCTCTAGCTGCACCAGTGATTATTATCGTTTTGTTTTCCATATCTATCTCCGTGGCTATATTTTTTTCATTGAAATCTAGAAGATGAATTGTAACCGAAAAACAACATAGAAATATATCGGATTATTATGTTTTGCTTTAGTATTATTGTTAGACTTAGAATCAATAAATGGTAATAATTAAGATGAAAAATTACCAAATGAAAATTAGTAGGTGAATTATGACAGACGCATATATATTTGATCATGTAAGAAGCCCAAGAGGCAAAGGTAAATCCGATGGATCTCTACATCAGGTAACGCCAGTTGAATTGTTAACTCAAGTGCTGGAGTCGTTAAGAGACAGGAATGAGTTAGACACAAGCCGTATTGATGATGTAATTATGGGAGTGGTTCATAATCAAGGAGAGCAAGCTTCTAACCCAGCCCGTACGGCAGCGATTAATGCAGGTTATGCAGAAGAAGCGGCCGGTAAACAACTAAATCGCTTCTGTGCTTCTGGACTTGAGGCTGTCAATTCGGCAGCAGCTCAGGTTATGTCAGGGATGTCTGATCTTTGTATTGGCGGAGGTCTAGAGTCCATGTCAAGAGTACCAATGGATACGGTAGGCGGAGCTCTAGCGGTAGATCCCCAAGTGGCTTATGGCG
>CAJWIZ010000094.1 GCA_913041805.1 uncultured Prochlorococcus sp. | reverse complement strand
AAACAATATTTAAATAGTCTTAGAAGAAAATCTTACACTGATTCTGAACTACTTAAGCAAGTCAATTAAAAAGATAAAATTACAATTTGATTAGAAAAAATTGGATTTATCTTATGTCAATATGAATTTATGATAATTAACCAGAATTTTTTCTACTTCCAGGCTTTATTTAGTCGCAAGCCTTTATTTTTCACCCAAAAGCTTTCTTTCAGCTAAGGTCGCTGAATAATCGACATTTATTTGCCTAATCTGACCAATGGCCAACAATGCAATGCATCCAGTTGGCACTCCATTAGGTGCTAACAACAATACAAACTTTGGTACCGATGGTGTTCGAGGCAAAGCAGGCACAGAGCTAACCCCTGCTTTGGCTCTTCAGTTGGGTTACTGGTCAAGTCATGTACTTCCTAGACAAGGTCCAGTACTCCTTGGAAAAGACTCACGTCAAAGTGGGGACATGATTACAGCGGCCTTAACTGCTGGCTTAACTGCTGCAGGAAGGGAAGTATTGCTAGTAGATCTGTGCCCTACTCCAGCGATACCTTATTTAATCAAACAAACTGGTGCCGCTGGCGGCTTCATGGTTTCAGCTAGTCACAACCCTCCAGAAGATAATGGAATCAAAATATTTGATGAGCAAGGAAAAAAAATTGATTCGGCAAAACAAATTTTTATCGAATCAAAAATTACAGGTGAAGAAGCCTCTAAACATGTCCAGCCAACATTGAGAAGTTTTGGTAAGTCATATCAGCGTCATGAATTGATCAAGGACTATCAAGAGAGTCTTCTAAATTCTGTCGCTGGAAAGAGTCTCAATGGCGTCTCAATTGTTCTTGATCTTTGCTGGGGATCTGCCACAGCTTGTGGGGCTGAAGTTTTTGCAGCCCTAGGGGCAGATATAAAAGTCCTTCACGGAGAACCAAATGGAGCAAAAATCAACGTTAAATGCGGCTCCACACAACTAGATCCGCTTCGCAAAGCAGTCTTTGAATGTAAAGCAGAAATGGGCTTTGCATTCGACGGAGATGCAGACCGGATGCTTGCCATAGATGAAAAGGGTCGTGTCATTGATGGAGACCATGTGCTCTATCTCTGGGGATCCACTCTGAAAGATCGTGGGGAGCTTCCAAACAACAAATTAATTACAACGGTTATGTCTAACCTTGGATTTGAAAGAGACTGGAAAGCAAAAGGAGGTTTATTAGAACGCACACCTGTAGGGGATCAAAATGTTTATGCAGCAATGATGGAAACGGGAGCTGCCCTTGGTGGAGAACAATCAGGGCACATACTCTCAGCGGCCCATGGACTTTGTGGCGATGGACTACTAACAGCTTTGCAAGTAGCAACCATTTGTCATGAGCAAAATCTCACCCTGGCTGAATGGCGTGATCAAAGTTTCACAGGATTTCCTCAAAAGTTAGTGAATGTTTCTTTGTCCAGTTCGGGGAGTCAAAAAAATTGGAAAGACTGCGAGCCCATCCACCAAGCTGTAATGAAAGCTGAAACCTCAATGGGCAAAAATGGAAGAGTTCTCCTAAGACCAAGCGGAACTGAACCATTACTTCGTGTAATGGTTGAAGCCAAAGATCAAAGAGATGTGGATTCATGGACATCTCATTTAGCTCAACTAGTTGAAGACCACCTTGATGCCGCCTAATCAATAGATAGGGAAAAACTTCTAAGAGAAAAAATTAAATTGACTCATATTTATTTACTTGATAAACATTGAAATTTTTTATAGGTTTCTTCAAGCTGCAACAAATCTGGAATAGGTTTGTTATTTCTAGCATATGTAACCCTATATATCGGTAGCCCTCTTGCTAATACGTAAGCCTCTCTTTCTGTAGGGATTGGAAAAGGGCTCTTCTGTAAGCATAGTTCATTTAGACTCTCATCATGCTCAAAACAGCCACTTATTTCAACTAATAATTTCATAGTTTTTAGAACGTCACTAATATCACTTTGCATAAACAATTGACAACCCGGTCTAATGTTATTGGCCAGCGCCAAAAGAAGTGATGGCTGCAAAACTCTCCTTTTCTGATGACGTTTTTTAAACCATGGGTCTGGAAATTGAATTGAAACAATTTCTATACAAGTTCTTGGCAATTTAGCCAGCCAAGTCTCAAGACTTACATTTGCATTACAAAAAACGAATTTAAGATTATTCAGTCCCAATTTTTCACGATTCCGCTCAGCCGTAATGACCAGGGGCTTACGAATCTCTACTCCAAGAAAATTACGCGTTGAATCTAAAGATGCCATAGATAATAAGAACTTTCCCCGAGCAGATCCAATGTCTAAATGTATTGGTAATTCTGAATTAGCAAATAGTTCATCAGGACTGGGTAGTTCTATAGGCAGCTGAAAATAGCTACTAAGAGGATTCACATGCTGACGCACTTAAAAGACATGAAGCGATTTAATAAACGCAGAATATGTCAAAGCAACGCCTTATGAGCCTTGTAAAAGAGAGCATTGGATTGATAATGGCCACTGACGAAGACAATTTCTGTGTTCGAGCTTTCATACCGCATTCTTGTCTGGCTTATCTACCGCTTAGCGGCAACATTTGCAGTTGGGCTGCCTTTGATACTTCTTATTTGGGCTATTTTGCGCAAAGAAGCTTCTATGGCAAGGCTGCTATCCATCTATTGGAAGATTGCAAGCCTTATGGGTATAAGCATGCTTTTACTAACTAATGAAAGGCCTATTGGTTACTTAACCTTTTTTCTTACTCCATTTCTTATGGTTATCTCAGTCTGGTTCTGGGTTGACCTAAATGAAGAGCTTGCTGATCTTCCTCCTTGGCGTCCTTTACCTTTAACCGTGAAACTTTGGCGATGGGCATTAAGTTGCTTTGGCTTAATTTTCGCCAACCTTACATTTTTAAGTTTACCTTGTATAAAACTAATTAGTAGCAAATATTGTCAGGCCTGGCTTGAAGTGCCTAAAGGTATGCATAATATTAGTCAACAAATTTTCCAATTTTTATTTGGTGGAAATTGGAATGAACCCTTAGCTTCTTTTATTGGGTACATTGGATTAATAATATATATATTATTTTTCCTACAATGGCTTCTAATAGACCTTCCTAGAGATGGCAGAATTGCTGGCAACTTTTAATTAAATACAAAAAATAAAAACTTTCAAAATATAGCTAAAATCTTTTTATTGGGAGCGTTCAATGATATCAACACAACGTCCACAAATATCAACAAAGTTCTGATTTCGCCCAACATCAGAACAATAATGCCAGCAACGCTCACATTTAACACCTCTTGCTTTAGCAACTTCTATTGTTCCAATTTCAGATTCTTGACAAGCCAAAACTTCAGCCCAAGGCTCACCTCCTAGTTGAAGATTAGAGACCAACAACCAATCTCGCAAACAATCAACATCTTGATTGCCCTCTTTTTCCAACCAAAGAAAGATTTTATTTAATTTGTCAACACTAGTTTCAAAACGAACAGCAGCCTGAAGTCCAGCACCTAAATAATTTTTAGCCCTGCAATCCTCCAATACTCTATTGACAGAACTCCTAAATTCTCTCAATTCATTTATGGGTTCAATTAATTCCTTTTTCCGCCAAATGTCAGGTACCTCTGGCCAACCTCTATGAAAAACTGATTCTTCGGGTAATGAATATGGTATGTTTTGCCAAATATCTTCAGCCATATGGCATAGGACGGGTGAAATAATTCCAGCCAAGCTCTCAACAATAAGTGACAAAACTGTCTGGCAACTCCTGCGTCGGAAATCAGATT
>CAJWIZ010000093.1 GCA_913041805.1 uncultured Prochlorococcus sp. | reverse complement strand
ATATGGCGTTAGTACCTTCATTAGATGAGTCTGATTTGAGAAAGTTGGTTTCTTTGCAAGGTTGGGAGGTAAGTGATTTTTTAGTCGCAGATTTATCTTTGCAATTGGTAAGAGGTCATTGCAAAATTAATGTTCATAGAGATTCATTCTCACAAGTTTTGCAGAGTAGTGACTTGTTGTTATGTATGGCTGGAACTGCCACTGAACAAGCAGTTGGCCTTGGCAAACCAGTTGTACAGCTTCCTGGATTTGGTCCACAGTTTACAGCTGCTTTTGCAGAAGCTCAGAGACGATTATTAGGACCAACTGTTTTTTGCGCGAATGGGAAGGTTGGTGAAGAAGTGAATTTAAGGAATACTGGAAAATTGATGCTTGAAATATTACAAAGAAGTCAATCTGATTCCGCTCTGAAAATCGACTGCAATCAAGAGGCATTGAGAAGATTGGGTCCATCAGGAGGTGCTCAACGTATGGCTAATGCGATATCAAACTTGCTTTATTAATATGTTAATTATCTGTGATTCATAGATTTGCTAAATTGTCTTATTCTTTCTCAATCTTTTGCTTCTTGAATATTCTTAGATGAGTCAATCTTTCGTCATTTGGGTGATTGCTTTTAGAGCTTTGTTTAATTCTTGGTATTGAAATTGATAGCCAAGCTTATTGAGTTTTTTAGACTCGACTTTTTGACCTTCTAAAACTACACGTGCGCCATCTCCTAATAATAATTTTAGAATTGGTCCTGGTACAGCCAGCAAACTTGGTCTGCCAAGATTTTTACCTAGAGAAGTTGCAAACTGATTCATGGATACTGGGTTAGGTGCAACACAATTGATGATCCCAGACCAAGATTTGTTAGTTAGCCCTTCTTGAACTATTTGACAGAGATCGGTGCGATGTATCCAACTCATCCATTGAGAGCCATCTCCGATAGGACCTCCTAAACCGGCTTTAAAGACTGGAAGCATCTTCCCTAATGCTCCACCGCCTTTACCAAGGACTATTCCAATGCGAAGGATGATCAATCGTGTTGACTTTGGCTTTTCTGTTGCTGCTGCTTCCCATTGCTTACAAAGAGTTCCAAGAAAGTCTTCTCCACATTCACTTTCTTCTGTGAAATTTGTATCAGAACTTGTACCATAAAAGCCTATAGCTGAAGCATTGATAAGTACTCGTGGTGGCCTTTTTAATTGATTCATTGCCTTGATAATCCCTCTAGTAGTTTTTAGACGACTGTTTACTAGTTCTTGGCAATGGGATGATGTCCAACGTCGCTCAGCGATCGGCTCTCCTGCAAGGTTGATGACTCCATCAGCTGCATCTAAAGCATCTATTAGGGCACCTTTGCTCCAGTTGCTTTCTTCTGCAGGATTGCATTCCAAATAAGTTATATCCTTTGATGAAAGGAGCTCTTTTGTGAAAGTTCTTGCTTTGCTTCTACTCACGATTGTCAAATGGTGACCATTCCGTAAGAGATATGGAACCAATTCATTACCTATAAAACCTGTGCAGCCAATCATTAAGAGGCGCATTGTTCAATTAAGATGTTGTTTGAGAGATTAAGGTGATTCCTGATGCTCCTCAGGACCTGTAATGGAAGATATGATAAAAAGCATTTCTAAAAACCAATTGAATACTTAGTTTTTAAACAGATCATTTTTCTATCCTCTAAGGATTTATTCTTGTCCTCATTGATTGCACACGATGGCTGAAGAAGTTACTGCTCCCAAGCCTTCCAAAAATTTTAGGAAAGGATCTTTGGTAAGAGTAAATCGAAAGGCTTATCAAAATAGTCTTGAGTCCACAGCTAGTGATCAATGCTTGCCAGAATATATTTTTGAAGGACCTGGTGAAGTCTTGATGATCAAAGGTGAATATGGCCAAGTGCGTTGGCGTATGCCAGTGCCTGATGTTTGGTTAAGAGTCGATCAATTGGAAGCTTGGTCTTGATCGTTTGACTACGTGATTTTTAAACGAAGTCGTTCTTTTGATAGGCGTGCACGTTTCTTTTTTGCTTCTTTCAACATTTCACGTCCATCATGTAAATAGTTGTCGACATATCCCATTGTGTATCTCTCGATTTCATTAAAGGCGTCTTGAACTTGAGAAAGACAATGATAGAGGTTCAGACTGAACTCTCTGGCTGTGATCGGAGTTGCAACGGATCGATAAATTTGTTCGATTTTTGCAAGTTTCTTTTGACTTTGTTCTAGATACTTGCAGAAAGCTTCCATCAGCTCATCATCATATGGATCTGCTGATAGATCTTGAAGCTTTGCAGAGAATGGACTTATTACTTGTCCTAGTAATCGATCAATAGGGGTATAAACCTCCTTCAACCATTTTGTAAGTGCATCATCAGCCGCTGCCGCTTTCCCTTGGGCTTTTTGTGCAGCAGCACTTGCATATGCATTGCGCACTCCTCTTGCTTGTGCTTCTTGTTCAAGAGCATGGGTAGTCGAAATTTTGTAGTCGTATTCCTGACGCCGGTGTGGATCTCCCAAGATTTCCCAGGCCGCATTGATTGCGATGATTCTTGTCTCATCACCACCAGCATCTGGGTGGTGTTGTTTCACCAGCTCTCTATATGCAGATTTGATTTCTTTTGAGGTGGCATTTCGATGAACGCCAAGGGTTTGATATGGATTTTTCGACATAGAAAAATGGTTACTTTTAATTTTTAAAGGTGTCCACCTTTTTGTGCTGTTATAGAAGAGATGGCACTAAACATAGATGTTGAGAGATAGCGTTCTCCAAAGCTAGGAAGGATCACTACTAGTCTTTTGTTGGCCATTTCTTGTCGTCTTCCAACTTGTAAGGCTGCAGCAACTGCTGCCCCACTACTAACTCCACTAAGTAGGCCTTCTTCTCTTGCCAGTCTTCGACCCATATTCATTGCATCATCATCAGTGATTGGAATTATTTCGTCGATTAATGATTGATCTAGAACGCTTGGAATAAATCCAGCTCCAATGCCTTGAATACTGTGTGGTCCAGCAGTTCCACCATTAAGGACAGGACTTGCTGCAGGCTCAACAGCAATGACTAGTAGATTGGGATTTTTTTCCTTTAAGAGTCTTGCGCAACCAGTAATAGTGCCTCCAGTGCCAACTCCAGCGATTAAACCATCGATTTGCTGATTGCAATCTGTCCAGATTTCCTGTGCAGTAGTTAATTCATGGATTTGAGGGTTGGAAGGATTGTCAAATTGCTGCAGTAAATATGCATTGGGTATTGAAACAACCAATTCTTTGGCTAATTCAATAGCTCCTTGGATACCTTCTTTCCCTGGGGTCAGTTGAAGCTCTGCGCCATATGCACGAAGCATGGCTCTTCTTTCTTGACTCATTGTGTCAGGCATTGTGAGTATGAGTCGATATCCTTTTGCTGCTGCAACCATTGCAAGTGCTATGCCTGTATTTCCACTGGTAGGTTCTACAAGAACAGTATGAGTAGGTTTAATAGTGCCTTCTTGTTCTGCTGCTGTAACCATCGCTCCAGCGATTCGATCTTTAACCGATGCTGTGGGATTGAAGCTTTCAAGCTTTGCTAATAATTCTGCATTACACCCAAAGGCTTGAGGCAAGCGATTTAGCCGAACAAGCGGGGTTCGACCAACCAAAGCCGTGATATCAGAGGCGATGGTCATGAACGATGGAGAAAATACGTCCACATTTTGAGATAACTAATAATGGTCTGTGAACTTGTTGAATTTGTTTTAGAGCAAGCATACTGTCTGAGCAGTATTGAATTTCTTCTCGGTACTCTCTT
>CAJWIZ010000092.1 GCA_913041805.1 uncultured Prochlorococcus sp. | reverse complement strand
AAGGTATCTCTAAGAGTTTGAAGATCACCTCCTAGCCATGGAAATCTTTCTTCAAAAAAGCTAATGCCTAACTCCTTATGAAGAGAAGGATCGCCAAGATCAACTCTTTCTACCAACACCTAACTCCTTTAACTCAACTAATAAGTCTCCCAAAACTTTCTTAGCATCACCAAAAACCATTGAAGTATTAGCACGCTCAAACAAATCATTCTTAATACCGGAATAACCAGCACTCATGCCTCTCTTAACCACAAAAATTGTGCGGGCTTCACAAACATCAAGAACGGGCATCCCATATAACGGAGAGTTGGGGTCATTCTTTGCCTGAGGATTTACGACATCATTAGCTCCAAGGACAACCACAACATCAGTAGCAGGGAATTCAGGATTAACAACATCCATTTCCTTCAACTGTTCATATGGAACATCAGCTTCAGCAAGAAGAACATTCATATGTCCTGGCATGCGACCTGCAACCGGGTGAATTGCATAGCAAACATCTATACCACTAGCCTCAAGCACACGAGTAACCTCTCTAAGAGTGTGCTGAGCCTGGGCTACTGCCAATCCATATCCAGGGACAAAAACAACTCTTTCAGCAGCCTCTATTGTTAGAGCACATTCTTCAACACTGCAGCTAGTGATATTGATGTATTCACTACTACCGCTTTCAGTCAAAGACGACCCAGTACCTAATGCTCCACCAAAAAGGACAGATACCAATGAACGATTCATTCCATTGCACATCACTTGAGTAAGAATCAAGCCAGCCGCACCAACCATTGCCCCTGCAACGATTAGCAATTGACTTTGAACAACAAAGCCCGCAGCCGCTGCCGCGACACCTGAATAACTATTAAGCAATGAGATAACTACCGGCATATCTGCACCGCCAATAGGAAGTGTTACACCTATTCCTAGGAAACTAGAACCAATTACAAGCAACCACAAACCACTCTGACCAGTCAACAAAAGCTCAATAGCCCCAACCAAAGACAAGATTGCAAAACCAGAATTAATCGCATGGCGCAATTTACTTTGAGTCCATACTGGGGTTGAAAGCCATCCTTGCAATTTGGCCATCGCAACTATCGAACCACTAAAGGTAATAGCTCCAACAAATACAGACACAACTAAGGAGATGTTCTCAACCAGATCAAAGGTCTTACCTTCCCCATCACCTAAAAACAAGACGACGCCAATAGCTACCAATAAAGAAGACATTCCTCCACAACCATTAAACAAAGCCACAGTTTCTGGCATGGCTGTCATAGGCACCTTCTGTGCAGTAACCATTCCGAGCAAACCACCAACCAAACCGCCAACGATTATCCAAGTCCATGCATAAAACGAGATTCCACTGCTACCAAGAAAATCAACAATGACAGCAACAACAGCAAGGATCATGGCTATTGCAGCTAGCCGATTTGCCTCACGAGCAGAACGAACTTTAGATAAACCTTTAATCCCTAAAGAAAGAAGTAAAACTGCGATCAGGTCAATCGCATATTTCAAGAATGCAAAATCCATCATTAACGGCTGCCTTTGTTACGAGAGGATTTGCGGCTAAACATCGAAAGCATCCTGTCAGTAACAAGAAAGCCACCAATCACATTAAACAAAGCAAACCCAAGAGATATCGAACCAATTATCAATAAAGGCATTCTGTCACCAGCCCGCACGATCAAAGTAAGTGCTGCAAGCATCGTTATACCGGAAACAGCATTTGCACCACTCATTAAAGGTGTATGCAAAGTTGGGGGCACTTTGCCGATAAGTTCCAACCCGAGCAAGCTCCCGAGCAAAAGGACCCATAGGGCTTCAGTATGCGAAAACTCCATTAATCAGCTCCTGCTGCAATGAATAAGTCTGGAAAACGGATTTCACCTTGATGACTTATGAGGGCCCCTGCTATGAGCTCATCTTCGAGATTGAGAGAAAGTTCCCCATCTATGAGAAAAGGTTCAAGAAGGGCTAACAAGTTCCGAGCATATAAAGAACTTGCATGATTAGGAACACTAGAAGGCAAATCAGATGCTCCAATCAGTTTCACACCTTTTCTAATCAATGTCTCACCTTTTTGGGTTCCTTCACAGTTTCCCCCTTGATCAACAGCAATATCAACCACGACAGAGCCTGATCGCATTCGATCAAGCATGTCTGCACTAATTAATTTAGGAGCAGATTTACCTGGAACCTGTGCTGTACATATCGCCACATCGGCCTCAGCCAAATGATCTGACAACTTTTGTCTCTGAGCAGTTAGAAATGCTTCGGAAGCTTGCTTCGCATAAACAGCTTTCCCAGAATTAATTTCATTCATATCAGGTGGAGTGATAAACCTCGCTCCCAAAGACTCCACTTGTTCCTTCACTTCTAATCTGATATCACTTACAAACACAACTGCACCCAACCGCTTTGCAGTTGCTACAGCCTGAAGTCCTGCAACTCCAGCTCCTAATATCACTACCTTCGCAGGCTGAACAGTGCCTGCAGCAGTCATCAACATCGGAAAATATCGGTCAAGAGCCGATGCCCCCAACAAAACCGCTTTATAACCAGCAATATTTGCTTGCGAAGAAAGAGCATCAGCAGACTGTGCGCGACTAATCCGAGGCAAAAGTTCCAAAGCCAAAGCAGAAAGGCTTCCTACTCGCAAGGTATTCGCCAGTGACTCATTGCCATATGGTGCCAACAAACCAACCAACAAAGATTTTGGCTTCATTCTTTCTAAATTCACTTTGCATGGGACTTGCACACACAGCACTACATCAACTTTGCTCCAAACATCAGCACCCTGGGACGAGACAAGCTCAACACCTACATCCCTGTAATCATCATCTGAGAAGCCAGAACTGAGGCCAGCACCTTTCTCTAGAAAGACCTCACACTTCTGAGAGATCAACTTCTTTACCGTTTCAGGAGAAGCAGCTACTCGTTTTTCTCCAGAGGCAGATTCCAATGGGATAAGAAAGCTAATCAAAGTTCCTAAAAGCTTTACCAATGAGAGATTACGGGGTCAAGGAACCTTCACCATGAGCTTTTCAAATAAAGTCTTTCTATGCTGATGTCCTGATCTTTCTATAAGGATGTAATGAAGAGTTAGCTGAAAAGAGCTAATAAGAATTAAGAATTGAAAATAGATCAAGTTAATGAGTCTTTCTGCAATCGAATGTCCTGATGGTGTTTGCCATAGCCATCATGGTGGGCATGCTGTTCCAAGAACCACTATGCAGAAAAATCTGCATAGTCACGGCCGCGAATGGTGTGAGCGACTAGCCGAAAGAATTTATGAGATGTCTGTTGATACTTATGCACAAACAGTAATGCCTAGTCTTCATTCTTCTGGCTGGCAACGGCGTCATCTGGATTGGGAGTTCAAACTTGCAAATAAGGGTTCAGAGCCAGACGAGGCTTTAGTAGAAGGAATCATCAATGCCACCGAAAGTTTCTTAAGAAGTAGCGAAGTTCACCGTCTTTTTATTCAAGAATTAGTACAAGGGACATTTGATGCAGCAGCAGAGGATACTTTACGATCAACTGCTGTTAGAAACCTGATCGAAAATGAAGTCATGGTAATGCTTGAAACAAGAAAAGAAGAACTGGTGAAAAAATTGTCCAAGGAACTTTTAAATGATGCAAAGGGTGATTTTAATTTGGCTCAAAGTGCTGCACAAGAAGGGTTAAATGAAGTTGAACGATTACTTCTAAATCACACAGAAGCCGTCTAATCAACTCAAAAATAAGTGGCTACTTCTCAGAAGAAAAGATAAGCATTAACTAGTAATTCATAGCTAAATCACCCAATTAATACTAATAGAGTCTAAAAAGTCTCTAATAAAAATTTTAGTAATCTTG
>CAJWIZ010000091.1 GCA_913041805.1 uncultured Prochlorococcus sp. | reverse complement strand
AAAATACTATGCAGTTGTTGTATTTTTGAGATTTGGATCAGGACTAACGACTACAGGCATGCTGTCTGCCTTTGAACGAATAATAGGAACTATCTTCTTGACTGGTGGCGGCGCTTGGGGCACTACAGGTGGCTCTTCTTTGACTTCTTCTTCTTGGGAACATGCTTCTAAAGCTTCTCGCAACAAAGAATCAAAGGTTGATCCAGGCAATCTATGGCGAGCCACTTCCAAGAATGTGCGGGGTAAAGACTCAGCTGCAGCACTTTTTAGTGCTGGGTTATTACGTCGATATTCTTGCTCATCTTGAATAGCTCTAATAAAGCGAAGGGTGACATCGCGTTTAGTCGATGCCTTAATCAAAGTGTCATTATCTCCTAAACCATTAGCTGTATCACGCTCAAGATCACTAAGGCGGCGCTCCAAACTAGTCAAGACCTCCTGAGCTTCATTGCCAATATGAGCTAATTGCCCATCAGACAGATTGGGCATATCCGCGACATATACCTTTCCATGATCTCTAAGAGTCAAAAAGGTAGGTCGTGGTCCTTGTCTATGAGGATTGTTGCCATCCAATCCATTACCCAATGGACGTCTAGGAGGTACTGGTCCTGCTGAGCTACGCCGACGCGTAAGACGCTGGGGATTCTCAAAAGGCATAGAAATAAATTAAGGATCTAACTACGCAGTGGCTAAAAAACTCAGCTTGCATTTGATTAATTTTACTAGTGCAGCCAAAAAAATGTTAGCTAACGCACACCCTTGTAGAACTCCGAAGCAATCGCATTCCTGAATTCATAAGGGAAAAGCTAGTCAAAAGGTAATCCGACGATTCTTTCTTTTCCCTCATGAACCGAGAAATCTTCCACCCTGCCCATCGGCCAAGCTTCAAATCCCTTCTCAAAACAAATCTGAAGCGCAGACTCTGTAGCCTCTGGTGAGACAACCAAACAAAATCCAACACCAAGATTAAAAGTATTCCAAAGATCACTTTCTGGAATATCACCAAATGACTGAAGCCACTGGAAAATCTCAGGTTTTTGCCAAGTATTTATATCAATTGAAGCTTTTAAACCTTTAGGAAGGCATCTAGGAAGATTCTCAGGCAATCCTCCACCAGTGATATGAGCCATTCCATGTAATGGAATCTGATTAAGAAGCAATGCTTTCACAAGACTCACATAAATAGAAGTTGGTTTCAGTAATGAGAAGATTAGAGGTGAATTTTCCACTCCAAAAACAGTTTCCTCATTAATCTGATGCTTCTCTAAAACCTTTCTCACAAGACTAAAGCCATTGCTGTGAACGCCACTACTAGCGACACCAATAATCTGATCACCCAGTTTTGTAGCACTACCATCAATTAAATCGACTTCTTCCACCACAGCTACACAAAATCCTGCTAAGTCATATCTACCTTTTGGATAAAAGCCAGGCATTTCAGCCGTTTCTCCCCCCAACAATGCACATCCACTGAGTTCACAGCCTTTGGCAATCCCCTTAATGACCTCAGACATGGCTTCGGGGCTTAATACCCCAGTGGCCATATAATCCAGAAAAAATAATGGAAGAGCAGCACTAGTAATCACATCGTTGACACACATCGCCACCAAATCAACACCAACTCCGAAATGCGAGTGATACTCCTGTGCTAATTCGAGTTTCGTTCCTACGCCATCTGTACCTGCTACTAAAAGGGGGTTTGACAGCCCAGAAGGCAATCGCATAACCCCTCCAAAACCTCCTAAACCGCCAATAACCCCAGGCAAATGAGTAGCCTCAACACTAGATTTAATGCGGTCAACAAAAGCTCTACCGGCTTCAACATCAACACCAGCAGTCTTGTAATCCATAATTTTCAATGATTCCTAATGTTGAAGATGACTAGAAACTTCCTTAGTAGTTTTCTACCAAACCAGTATGTAAGCAAACTGGAGAGAGTTAGGAACCTATAGAACAAAACATCTAACTTTGATTCACATAGCTTTGTAGTGGACTTTTCTCTTCTAAAAACTGAAGCTGAATTAAAAGCCTGGCGGGATCAGCAAAGGTCTGAAGTTGGCTTTGTTCCAACAATGGGTGGACTCCACCATGGCCATTGTGAATTAATTAAAGCCGCTCAACGTTCGAATTTAAAAAAGAAATCGGTCGTTCTCGTCAGTGTATTTGTCAACCCTCTGCAATTTGGACCTGAAGAAGACTTCAAAAGTTATCCAAGAAATCTCCAAAACGATATTGACGTTGCAAACAGAGCAGGTGCAAATGCCATATGGGCACCCTCTATAAATCAAATTTTTCCAGGTGGTGCAGACTCAAATTTCCAAATCAAAGTGCCAGCAAGACTGCAAACGCAGCTATGTGGCTCAACTCGAAAAGGCCACTTTGACGGAGTAGCGACGGTAATAGTCCAACTTCTAAAAAATGTAAAGCCAAACTTCCTTGTCCTTGGAGAAAAAGACTGGCAACAATATGTAATCGTTAAAGAGCTTATAAAAACACTAGGACTGCCTATACAAGTTCATGGCATCAAAACGATTAGAGACACTGATGGATTGCCATTTAGTTCAAGAAATGAATATCTAAGCGAATCAGAAAGGGCTCAATCACTAGCACTTCCTCGGGAGCTTTTAAAAGCCACAAAAAGTTTCAAGCAAGGACAAGTAATAGATCTGAAAAAAATTAGGTCTTCTCTAGAAAAAGATGGATTAAATGTGGAATATTTAGAATTGGTTGACCCACTCAATCTCCAGCCTACAAAATCTGACCAACACTTTTCTCTATTAGCTGCATCTGTCCGATGTGGAAAAACCCGACTAATAGATCACACTTTTCTCATGACTCGAAAGCCAATTGTTGCCATTGACGGACCTGCCGGTGCAGGTAAAAGCACTGTGACAAAAGGATTTGCAAAGCGTCTAGGTCTTCTCTATCTCGACACAGGAGCAATGTATAGAGCAGTGGCATGGCTCATCCAAGAGAAAGGAATAGACCCACAAGATCACAAAACAGTCAAACAAGCACTTGAGAACCTCAAACTTGAGCTAGAGCCAACCAATAAAGCCGACAAGGTATTAATTAATGGTCATGTAGTTACGGATGCGATTAGATCACCCAAAGTAACCTCAATAGTCTCCTTAATTGCTGCTCAATCCGCCGTGAGAGAAGCCCTGACGACCCAGCAAAAAGAAATTGGCAAGTATGGCGGGATAGTGGCCGAAGGTAGAGATATTGGAACTGCTGTTTTCCCAGATGCAGAACTAAAAATATTTTTAACAGCTAGCCCAGCAGAAAGAGCTCGTAGACGAATGATTGATTTACAAAAACAAGGGTTTTTAAAACCAGACTTAGATACCTTGACAAAAGAAATCAAGGAGCGTGATTATATGGATAAATCCAGGTCAATCTCTCCTCTAGTAAAAGCAAAGGATGCAGAAGAGTTAGAAACTGATGGCATGAATATAGAACAAGTAATTGAATTAATAGAGAAATTATTTAGATCAAAGGTTCCTGAAGAGGTTTGGCCTACTCCATTAAACTAAGTTCTTCCAAAAGAGCCTCGCAAGAATCTTCCAATAAATCAAGAACATTTTCGAAGCCATTCGCACCACCATAGTATGGGTCAGGAACTTCAAGCGAATTTGAGATCTTTGAATAGCTAAGAATTGGTTTTATTTCTGCTTTTATATTGGAAATTTTATCTTTAGCAAGAAGGTTCATTGCAGCCAGATTTTCATTATCCATAGTTAAAATCAAATCAAAATCATATAAGTCTTCTATCTTCACTTGTCTTGCTTTGCTTTGTAAAATTATTCCTCTTTTCTTAGCAGCATTCAGCATTCTTTCATCAGCATCGTTGCCTACATGCCAAGCTCCTGTCCCAGCAGAATCAACAAAAAATCTATCTTCA
>CAJWIZ010000090.1 GCA_913041805.1 uncultured Prochlorococcus sp. | reverse complement strand
GGCCAATCATAAGTTCTCTGATCACCCATAACTCCTACAGAGCAAACAGGCAGCAAAACAGCAAAAGCCTGCCAAACTTCATGATACAAACCAGCTCTTTTAATTTCTTCACGAACAATCAAATCAGCATCTCTTAAGCAATTTAATTTTTGATTTGTTACCTCTCCCAGAATACGTATTGCTAATCCAGGGCCAGGGAAAGGATGACGTCTAACAATATCCTCTGGCAAGCCAAGTGATCTCCCAACCTTACGAACCTCATCTTTAAACAAAGTTCTCAAAGGCTCAACTAATTTAAATTGAAGATCCTTGGGCAAACCACCAACATTATGGTGACTTTTTATTTTCACAGCAACACGTTCACCAGGTTTAATATCTAAATTAGTACCAGCACTTTCTATAACATCTGGATAGAGAGTACCTTGAGCAAGATAATCGAATGGACCCAAACGAAGACTCTCCTCCTCAAAGACTCTGATAAATTCATTACCAATAATTTTACGTTTCTTTTCTGGATCAATAACACCCTTCAATTTATTTATAAATCTTTCTCGCGCATTAATATATTGAACATTGATATGAAATTTTTGATCAAAAAATTCCATCAAAAATTCTGGCTCACCCTTACGCATAAAGCCCTGATCAATAAACATACAAGTCAACTGATCTCCTATTGCCTTGTTAAGGAGAAACGCAAGGGTTGATGAATCAACTCCACCCGACAAGGCAAGCAAAACTCTTTTTTTACCGACTTGATCCTTAACTTGAGCGATTGCCTCATCAATAAATGTTGTTGTTGTCCAATCAGGTGCACATCCACAAATTTCATATACAAAATTTCTTATCATTGTCATTCCATGAGTAGAGTGGACTACCTCAGGATGAAACTGAACTCCATACAGATTGCGCTTATGTGAAGCAATAGCAGCTTGAGAAGTATTTGCTGTGTGGGCCAAACAAACAAAATCTTCTGGTAATTCTTTAACTGAATCACCATGGCTCATCCACATCGTCGATCCATTAACTACATCATTTAATAATCCTGTTGAGACATCAACATTTAAAGGAGCCTTTCCATATTCCGCTTTTCCAGTAGCTGCCTCAACAGATCCACCCAATTGATGAACCATCAACTGCATTCCATAACAAACACCCAATACTGGAATGCCTAGACTCCAAATAGCAGGATCACAAAATGGTGCATCTTTTTGATAAACAGAACTCGGTCCCCCACTAAGAATGATTCCCTTAGGAGATAAATCACGAAGATTTTCCGCAGAAGTCCGGTGACTCATGACCAAGGAAAAAACCTCAGTTTCGCGAATTCTTCTTGCAATCAACTCTGAATATTGCGAGCCAAAATCGAGAATGATAATTGCTGGTATACGTTGATCTTTGAGTTGAGAAGAGAGCATATGAACCGAAAAACACGAAAAATTTGTAAAAGACAGATTAGATAAAAAAGCCAGCTCTAGAGCTCGCAAGCAACCCCAAAATCTTGAAGCTGTTTAGAACCTAATGGCCCAGCCCAACGCATTTGACGCTGACGATCAAATAACGCTGCACCTATTTCAACAGACCATGAACCATAATTACTCAAATAAGCAGCACTTCTTTGTTCAACAACAGCTGCAAGTCTGTTCCAGAGATTTTTCGCAAGTTTTGGGTCAGTTGATTCCACAATCAACAAAGCAGATTGCACTGAAACAGCTGTTCTAATTTTGTTGATCAAGGGCAATGGAATTTCCTCAGCTATGGCGATGGCTGTCAATACTTCTAATCGGCCATCAGCTAAGTGATGATGGGTATGAAATATTCCTCCTGCAAGTTTGACCAATTTGCCGTGATAGCCAAACAACAAAAGTTTCTTAACTTGTGATTCAGCAGCAGCAACTAATAATGGACCTAGCCAATTTCCAACTTTCAAAATCAGCTGGTGCGGCAAACCTAGATTTAAAGCCAAATCAAAACCATTTTCCCCAATAACAAAAATCAGTGAACTCGCAAAATTAGGAGCAGCGCATTTGCTGCGTAATTCCTCAATAGTTTTTTGAATTTGCTCAGGTGATGCACTGATCTGTGCCTCCGCCTGAGTTCCAATAATTGCCAATCCATCAACCACACCAAAAGCCTCATTACTAGTTCTCTGAGCTAATTCCTTCCCAAAAGGGAAAACAATTTCTACTCTCAAAAAAAAACCATTGGGCACAAAAGAACGCAGATTGCCACTCAATAACTCATAAGCAAAATGAGATAAGCACATTTCACCAGTTGAATCGTGTTTCCCTACTCCCATACCTCCAACAAGCTGTAACCAATTTTCTGAAGATTGATCAGTTGAAAAAACCTGTTTTTGCAATTCAACACATACCCAAATTTCCAAGTTTCTTGTTATGTCAAGGTTCATCCCAGAATCTGCATGGCTAATAGCAATGGCTTGCTGACCACCTGCAATGCATGCAGCAGATGTCACTGGGACACTTAAAGGTTCCTCGCAATCTGGCAAAACAACTGATTGCACTGAAACGAACTGATGACCTTTCAACACCTCAATTGCAGCTTTGCTCGCCGCTACAACCCAAACAGGAAGCGTGAAGCCTTTAGAACCAGCATTCGAATGAATGATAAAAGTAACCTGCTCAGTTAATTTTTAGGATGACTCATTCTTAACCCAGCGACCATGCAGGAAAAACTTACCCTGATGATCCCTGGTCCTACACCAGTACCAGAAACAGTACTAAAAGCACTAGGCAAGCATCCAATAGGCCATCGCAGCAAAGAATTTCAAACATTGGTGAGACATACCACCGAGCAACTCAAATGGTTACATCAAACCAATGGAGATGTATTAGCCATAACTGGTAGTGGAACAGCAGCAATGGAAGCAGGAATAATCAACACACTTAGTCGAGGAGACAAGGTTCTATGTGGAGACAATGGCAAATTTGGGGAAAGATGGGTAAAAGTTGCAAAAGCATATGGACTTGATGTTGAAATTTTGAAAGCCAAGTGGGGCACACCCCTAAATCCAGAAGACTTTCAAAAAGCTCTTCAAGAAGATAAGAACAAACAAATAAAAGCAGTCATACTCACTCACTCTGAAACCTCCACTGGAGTTATCAACGATCTCCAAACGATCAGCAAACATGTGCTAGCTCATGGAAAAGCACTTACGATCGCGGATTGTGTTACCAGTCTGGGTGCTTGCAACGTGCCCATGGACGAATGGGGTCTAGATGTAGTTGCCTCCGGCTCTCAAAAAGGTTATATGGTCCCTCCTGGTCTAAGTTTTGTTGCCATGAGTCCAAGAGCTTGGAATGCACAAAAGCAATCTGACCTTCCAAAGTTTTATTTAGATCTCGCTTCTTATCTCAAAACCGCCAATAAAGACAGCAACCCTTTTACTCCCGCTGTCAATCTGTACTTCGCTTTAGAAGAAGCCCTAAATATGATGCAAAAAGAAGGCTTGGATTCAATTTTTGCTCGACATGCTCGACATCGTGCAGCTACTCAAGCAGGCATGAAAGCAATTGGGCTTCCTCTCTTTGCAGATGAATCTCATGGAAGTCCAGCAATAACTGCAGTAGCCCCTAGGAATATTGATGCTGAAGAATTAAGAAAAATCGTAAAAGAAAAATATGACATTCTTCTAGCTGGAGGTCAGGATCATTTAAAAGGAAAAGTCTTCAGGATTGGACATTTAGGATTTGTAAGTGATCGCGATGTTTTAACAGCCGTTGCGTCTATAGAAGCAACCCTACAATCTCTAAATCTCCTAAAAAATGAAATGGGTTCTGGCATAGCAGCTGCAGCGAAAATACTCTCATCAAAAGATTCATAAACTTCTTATAAAAAATGAATTAGAGTTAGTCAAAATGCGGGTGTAATTCAGTGGTAGAATGTCAGCTTCCCAAGCTGAACGTCGCCGGTTCGAGTCCGGTCACCCGCTTAAAAAGGCTAATCATTCATAATCAATATAAAAACCTAGTATTTAATATTATTTTATTTTCTAGGCTTAATCAACTGAAGAACTTGAGGTCCTGCAGACCCTGCTCGCCTTT
>CAJWIZ010000089.1 GCA_913041805.1 uncultured Prochlorococcus sp. | reverse complement strand
TCGAAAATCTTTTCAATGCTAAAGGAATTATGGCGACCGAACTAAATCTTGAATACTAAGCACACCGAATATAAATATTCTCCTTAATCAACCGAGGGAACGTCCGTATCTTCCACTTCACCGATTAGCCACCAACTAAAGCCAAAAGACGGCAAATAAACAAACCAATTTTCATCTGCAACAGGATATTCACAACCCCAAAGAACTTCTCGAGTTCGAGACCCCTTCCATTTACTGAGGTCAATCTGTAACGATGCGCCAGCTCCAGATAGGTTGGCGGCTATCAATACAGTCATGCTGCCACTGCATCGAGAGTAAACAAGAACACTTGGATGAGTGGACTCTAAGACTTCGAAGCTTCCAAGTCTTAATGCGGGCAATAATCGACGACATGTCAGCATACGTCGATGCCAATTCAAAAGAGAACCTGGGAGTTGTTTTTGTACTTCGACGTTGACGACCCTGTAATCGTAACCTGGAGACGTAATCGCGGGAAGTACTAATAAAGGTTCTGGAGCGGAAGAAAAGCCACCATTTCTTGCAGATGTCCAAGCCATTGGCGTTCGGTTGGGATCTCTATCCCTCAAGCCAGGCCAATCACCCATACCAAGTTCATCACCGTAATAAAGGCATGGCATGCCTGGCAGGCTATAGAGAAGAGCGTGCAGAACTTTGTTCGCTCTAGGATCTCCATTCAGCAAAGGAGCTAATCGACGATTTATGCCCCAATTCAGCCAATGTCCATGTCCTCCTGGCAACCCCGAACGAATTGATTGAATAACATCCTCTGGGACTAAGTGACCATCACCTAGCCATAGCTCATCATGATTTCGAAGAGGTAATGCCCATCGACAACCAGGGACAATCGTTTGAGCATCCTGAAGGCATTGACGGAGTTTCTTACAATTACCACTTGCAATAGCAGCAAAAAGATGAGCTGTCAGAGCAAAATTAAATGCGCCATGCAATTCATCATCTGCAAGATACGGCGCCGCCTCATCTACAGGTTGTATCGCCTCTGCTAAGAGCAAAACATCTCGACCACTATTCTCAACTCTTTGACGAACCTTTTTTAAAAAATCATGTGTTTCCGGCAATCCTTCACAACGCGTTCCCTCAGATTCATATAAGAAGGGAACTGCATCTAAGCGAAAACCATCTACGCCTTTTTGAAGCCAAAAATCAAGAACGCCAAGCATTTCCTCTTGAACCCATGGATTTTCATAATTCAAATCAGGTTGATGCTTTAAAAATCTATGCAAGTAATACTGTTCAGCAACTGAATCCCACTGCCAATTGGAGTCTTCGAACTTTCTAAACAATACTGGTGCTTCGGTATAACGGTTCGGATCGTCACTCCACACAAAAACATTTCTTTCTGTACTACCCTTTGGCGCCCATCGAGCCCTTTGAAACCATGGGTGCAAATGACTGGTGTGATTGAGAACAAGGTCAAGAATCACTTTCATTCCATGTTCATGTGCCGCCGTCAGGAATCTATGGAAAGCAGCCAAGTCACCTAACTCAGGATGAATAGCCTTGAAATCAGTAATGTCATAGCCACCGTCTTGCAATGGTGATGGGTATACAGGTGTCAGCCAAACAGCTTCTACCCCCAGCCAACGCAAATAATTCAATCTGCTTGTTAATCCCTGAAAATCTCCTATACCATCTCCATTGCCGTCTGCATAACTACGGGGCATCAGCTGGTAAATCACAGCACCTTCCCACCAAGAATTTTTTGCTGTCATTAACTCCTAATCATCTAACCCCTCCACTACTGCTAGACAAGCATTGCAATATCGTCAGCCCCTTGCTTCAAAAAACTCATGTTTAACGAGCTACGTGAATCTGTAATCACAGGGAAAACAAGACCTCAAAGCTGGAGGCACGCTCAATTAAAAAACTTTGAAGAGCTTCTTGAAGCAAATGAAAATAAAATAATTAACGCTTTAAAAGATGATCTCGGTAAGCCAACAACTGAAGCTTTTTTTGAAATCATCGCACTAAAGCAGGAGTTAAAACTTGTCCAAAAAAATCTTCATAAATGGATGCGTCCAAGGAAAGTCAAAGTGCCGCTTTCACTTCAACCTGGCGAAGCAATGGTGGAATTTGAACCCCTAGGATGTGTCTTAATAATCGGCCCATGGAATTATCCCTTTTCTTTAACACTTCAACCACTAATAAGTGCATTAGCAGCAGGTAATACAGCAATTATAAAACCTTCTGAAAATGCTCCAGCCACATCTCAATTAATCGCAGATCTTGTTGAAAAGCACTTATCTTCGGAAAGTGTAAAAGTAGTTCAAGGAGATGCGACTGTTGCATCAAGTCTTTTAGAAGAACCTTTCGATCACATTTTCTTTACTGGTGGAGGGCAAATCGGTAAAAAAATTATGTCTGCAGCTTCTAAACATTTAACACCTGTAACTCTTGAGCTTGGAGGCAAAAGTCCCGCCATTATTATTGAGGGTGCTGATTTAAAAGTTACAGCAAGGCGCCTTATTTGGGGTAAAGGTCTGAATGCTGGTCAAACATGTATTGCTCCCGATCATTTATTAATTCAAGAGCAGCTAAAAGTCCCACTTATAAATGAAATGAAAAAGGCCCTCCAAGATTTTTACGGGATAAATCCTCTCAAGTCGAGGCATTTAGCGAGAATAGTTAATGACAATCAATTTCAAAGGTTGAAAAGGCTTTTAAATTGCGCAATTAAAAATGGACAAATTCTTGCTGGTGGAGAATTAGATGATCAAGAAAAGCGCATTACACCAACTCTTATTGAGATAAAAGATCGTCATGACCCATTAATGGAAGAAGAGTTATTCGGTCCGTTGCTGCCTATCCTCAGCATCAAAAATTTAGACGTGGCAATTAAAGATATCTCTTATCAACCAAGGCCTCTAGCTCTTTACATGTTTGGCGGCACTGAGCAAGAACAAAAAGAATTGCTCACGAGAACTAGTTCTGGAGGAGTTTGCTTTAACGATGTCGTAATGCAAGCTGGAATTCCAGAACTGCCCTTTGGAGGGATAGGTCCTAGCGGCATGGGTAGATATCACGGAAAAGCGGGATTTGAGACTTTTTCACACCAAAGGTCAATTTTAAAAAGGCCCTTTTGGTTGGATTTGCAATTCCGCTATCCCCCATACAAGCTAGACATCTCTGTCTTAAAGAAACTCCTTGGCTAAGTTAAATGCGTCATAAAATGGTTCATAGCGTAAAAAATACCGCTAAAGGACTAGCGCATCTAAATAAGGGACCTATGGTTCGTCAAGCCTTATAAGACGGATGCTTCGTCCTATCTTTTTTGTACTTGCTTTAACAGCTCTACTCCCATTTGATACTTATGCCAAAGAGATAACTATTCAACCGGGAGACACCCTCTCTGAAATAGCAAATAGATATCAAGTTTCAATTACCACATTGAAGCAGATAAATAAAATACATAATCCGAATCAATTACAAGCAGGTGCGAAATTAATACTTCCAAGTAATGGTTCTCATTTTAGTACTGATTACTCTGATGGAGTTCATACCGTTAAACATGGAGAAACCCTGAGCGAAATTGCAAATAGATATTCAATAAGCCAAAGCGAAATAATCAACATTAACAATATCAAAAGTGCCAATCATTTATATCTAGGGCAAAAATTAATTCTGCCTAATCGTGAATTCAAAAGCCAATCAATAAATAACAATCAGAACAAAGCTAAAAATGATAAGGCCTTCAGAGCACTTAAAGATGAGTCCACTATAGGAGAAGAGATAAAGCCTAAAAAAAGAGCAAGTTTTCACACAGTTTCTCGGGGTGAAAATCTATCATTAATTGCTAAAAACTATAATTTACCATTGCAAGATTTAATCCTAAACAATACTTTAAAAGACCCAAATAATATTCCTATAGGGACCAAGATTAGCCTCCTGAAAAACTCGAAAAAAAATGTAATCTTAAATGAAAAAATTAACTTTAATAAGCCAATCTCTTCTTCAAGACGTATATATGGACCTCTCAATATTGACTGGGCTAACTGGCAAGTAATGAATGGGAGTCATGTAGCACCTACGAAACATAAGGCCGGCCAATCTTTATTCCTAGCAGTTAATTGCTCCTTCAGGAGGA
>CAJWIZ010000088.1 GCA_913041805.1 uncultured Prochlorococcus sp. | reverse complement strand
AGATCCAATAGCACTAGCTAAACGCTTTAACTAAGGCACACCTTGTTCCAGGATGGGGAAAGGACAAATCCCTAGTGCAAAATCTATTCCATTCTTTCTGTGTCTGGTTGGTTGCTGATTATTTCATTGCTTCTCCTTGGTGGCATCCTTGCTACTTTGGGTGACTTGCTTGGGAGCCTAGTTGGGAAGGCTCGTTTGAGCTTTTTTAACCTAAGACCACGTAGGACAGCTGTTTTAATAACTGCTTTGACTGGGAGCCTAATTAGTTCCATCTCACTAGGGCTGATGCTTCTTGTGAGCAGTCAATTAAGAGTTGGTTTATTTGAATTGGAAGCTATACAAGCAAAAATTAAATCAGGAGAAAAAGATTTAAAACAGCTTGAAAAGAATTTGTATGCATTAAGAAGGGGAGATGTTGTTATTAGTAGTGGTCAGCCATTAGCAATTTCTACTATTAAATTAGATGGTCGAAGTAATGCTAAGAAAGAAGTTGATTTACTTTTACAGAGAGCAAATTATGAGGCTTATAAACGCGTACTACCTGGTCAGAAACCTACCAAGAGAATAGTGCTCGTCCTGAGAGGAGATATAAAAAGACTGGAAGAAATCATTAGTCAGGAAGGCACCTGGGCTGTAAATATAAGGTCTGCAGGCAATGTTTTGTTGGGTGAGAAAAATGTATATGCATTCCCTGAGGTGAGACCTAATATAAATATCGTTCGCAAAGGTGAAGTTATTGTTAGTACATCTATTGATCTGGAAAAGATTAACAGTGATACATTGGGTAAGCAAATTCAGCTTTTATTTGAATCAACATCTGCTGAAATTAAACGTCGTGGCTCTTTGAGCTTGGTTCTCCAATTCAATTCGAATTCAGTCAATACTTTGGCTAAAGAATTGCTTCAAAGAAAAGAAGGTGTGGTGGAATTAGAAACTGTATCTTTAAGGAGAAGTGATACTGCAGAACCTGTTGCAGTTTCTTTGCGAGTTCGAGAAAAGATAATTGATAAGCCTTCTGAATAAAATCATGGACATGCTTGTATCTATAGACCCTGGCAGAAAAAAATGTGGATTATTACTAGTAGATTTAGATTCAAAAATTGTTTTAGACGGAAGAGTTGTTGATTCGAGCTCTGTAATTGATTTGGTTATGCATTGGAGTACTAATTTCGAAGTGAAGGGTATTGTTTTAGGTAATGGCACTACAAGTAAATATTGGCAAATGAGACTTGAAAGCATTGATCTCCCTATCGATATTGTTGAGGAAAGAGGTACAACCTTGCGAGCCCGTTCGAGATTCTGGGAGATTTGGCCCCCACCAATATGGATGCGCTGGATTCCTAAGGGTCTACTTGTGCCATTGAAGAATTTGGATGCTGTAGCAGCATTGGTTTTATTAGAAGATCATTTAAACAAAAAGTTCAAATGGCCAGACTCTACAAAGCTTAGAATTTCGACCGAACCGTAAAAATGTAGTCACCACCTGGTTCTAGTTTGTAGTCTGCTTTTAAAAGAAACCTCAAAAGAGAATCTTGGATCAGGGCACGTCCTAATGAAGGTTCGACAGTTAGCTCTCCTTTCCCAAAAGTCCAAGTAAATTGCCAATTAAATCCACCTGCTGATACTTCTCCATCCAGGCATTGGTCTGCAAAGCTTTGTCTAGAAATCCGCAGATATGCATTTGTGGCAGGTAATTCGCTCATTTTTATTTTTTTGTTGGTTTATAGGCATTGATTCGGTTGCATGCAGAGTCAATTCCAAGATGTTGAATTAAATCCAATCCTTCTAGGACTTCATTTAATACATCATCCACTATTGGAGTTTCTTTTGAAGTGAATTTTCCTAATACATGCCCGACTGTTCGGTCTTTTCGCTCTTCTTGTATATCAGAGGGAGCGCCAATTCCGATTCTTAGTCGGCAAAAATTTTGAGTTCCAAGGTGATTGATAATGCTTTTCAGTCCATTGTGCCCGCCTGAGCCACCTTGGCTTCGCAGTCTTAGGCGACCTAATGGAAGATCCATATCGTCTACAAGAACAAGGAGTTGATCAACTCTTAAGTCAAACCAATCGAGTGTTGCCCTAATCGATCTTCCGCTGTCATTCATATATGTATTAGGCATAAGCATACGAATTGAGTTCTTACCAGATCCAAGCTCTGCAAGATGACCATGAAGCTTTTTATGCTCTCGGAATTTGATGCATTCTTGGGTAGCTAATTTTTCTAAGGCGAAGAAACCAATGTTATGCCTCGTCCCAGTGTATTTGGATCCGGGGTTCCCAAGACCTACTAATAACCGGAAATCTCCGGGAATCATTCAATTCAACCTTTAAGAAGATTGGTTGCCAACATCTTTTGAGGAAACAACTTTTTCATTGTTGATTTCCTCAATAGATTCATTATCACTCATAGCCTTTTGTATCTCTTTTTCGAACTCTGTTGATGCTGTTTGTAGACCTTTTAAGGTCTTGCCAAGAGTTCTTCCAAGTTCAGGAAGTCTTTTGGGACCAAAAATTATCAGTGCCAGGGCACTAATTACCGCTATCTCAGGCAGACCTACGCCAAAGATATTCATTTGCGATCCTCAGCCACTAGCAGTGAATCAGTTCCTTTAGACCCCATTCCAGTCAACAGAGAATCCTTGTAGAAGGACTGACTGGTTATAGATATTCAGCATTATGAGGAGAAAGATAATAAGCATGGCACCAATGAAAGCCATTACTGGCGTAGCACCCCACCCTGGTACAACCTTCCCCTGGCCACTATTCCCAATTCTTTTGAGCAGGCTTCCAAGCGCGGTTTTTTGTCCCATGACGTTGCTCGAGTCTGAATCGATGAATTAGTGACAACATTGTATGGGTATGGCCCTTCAAAGCTGGCTCCTTTGGGGACATTTGATGCAAATTGCTTTGTAGCTAGGTAATGAAGATCGAAAAAAGGTGGTGAATTATCTCTGTTGAGGCTTCGGGATTTGGAATTTTTGGCACGATTTTTAAATTAGATGAATTATTACAGTTATTCAGAGGGGCTCTTTTGAAGCAGTTTGGTGAAAATTTAACTGAGAGCTACTTCGAAACATTTCAATCCAACCCAATCAAAGGGGCTTAAGACACTTTTTTGTGGTGATTTCACCTCTAAGCCACATAAGATGAGATCGCTTACTTAGACGCGGTCGTTATTCATGCTCGCCCTCAAGATTTCCGTATACACGGTCGTCTTCTTTTTTGTCGGGATTTTTCTCTTTGGTTTCTTGGCTAGCGACCCAAGCAGGACTCCTGCAAGAAAGGATCTCGAAAGTCCACAGGATTAAAAAGCTGGCTTAAGGCTTTGTTTCCCTTCTAGTCACGCCACATACTGGACCCGATAGCATCCAGTATGAAGTCTGTTTATGGGAAGATCTAAGCCTTTGGAAGGAATATCTTGGTGGCAAGCAGCCCGCATATTTGGATTGCAGGGCTGTTTGCTACAGGTGGGTTGAGCGTTCTCAACTCTTTTCATCCTGCAAATGCTAATAAAAATCTGCAAGCCTCAGAGATTTCTGAACTTACCCCAAGTTCTTTAGATGCAGGTACTTCAGAATTAAAGAGCAAAAACAAAGAAAGAGTCAAAAGTACAAATGACTACTCTCCACCAATGGAGTTGGAGTTGCGTGCTGACCGTCAAAGTTATGACGCTCGGCAAAAACGTTATATAGCGGAAGGGAGTGTAACTGCGACTTTAAATGGTGCCTTCTTAAAAGCAGATCGCATAGAGTTTGACCGAAATTTTAGAACTCTTCTCGCTAATGGCAGAGTTAGATTTAAAAAGGGTGGACAATATTTTCAGGCAACATCTTTTAGTTATAGCCTTATCCAAAAGAGAGGACAGCTAAAGGATGTTTATGGAGTTCTTGATCTTGAGAGTTTAGATAAAGACCTTAAACTACTTTCAGATGGGAAAATCAGTACTCATTCGCCTCTTAGTGCAGATAAAGGCTTAAAGGTATCAAGAAATAGTCATATTAAATCAGCGCAAATAAAGACTTTTCAACCTAGATTAAAAAAGATTTTGTCTGGCAATGTTTTCGAAGCAGAAAGAACTGCTAAAGATAAAAATCAGAGCATTCCACCTTTAAATATATGGAGA
>CAJWIZ010000087.1 GCA_913041805.1 uncultured Prochlorococcus sp. | reverse complement strand
CTTCTCAAAAAAAACTAATTAAGAGCTCTATCTAATTGCAACAAACCATCCCCAATCCCAAAGAGTTTCAGTGACTACTGACTAATCGCTAATAATCAGTACAGTTTTAGTAAAGATATGAGTATGCAACATGGGCGGCGCAACGCTGCTTAAAGAAACTGGACCTCGTGAAGTCTTCTGTGGCCTGACATCAATTGTTTGGCTGCATCGAAGAATGCCAGATGCATTTTTCCTAGTCGTTGGGTCACGAACTTGTGCCCACCTAATTCAAAGTGCAGCAGGGGTAATGATCTTTGCAGAGCCACGTTTTGGTACTGCCATTCTCGAAGAAAGAGATCTAGCTGGACTCGCAGATGCACACGAGGAACTTGATCGGGTCGTCAAAGACTTGTTAGCAAGAAGGCCTGAAATCCGAACCCTTTTTCTTGTAGGTTCCTGCCCTAGCGAGGTGATCAAAATTGACCTTGCCAGAGTTGCCGAAAGACTTAATGGGGAGTTAGAAGGTCGGGTAAGGGTCCTGAACTATTCGGGTAGTGGTATTGAAACAACCTTTACGCAAGGAGAAGACGGAGCTCTAAAGGCCCTAGTTCCATTAATGCCAAATAGTCAAGAGAATCAATTGCTCTTAGTTGGAACCCTGGCGAACCCCGTTGAAGACAGGTTGACCAAGCTTTTTAAACGAATAGGAATTGAAAAGATTAATAGTTTTCCACCAAGACAATCAATAGATTTACCGGCCATTGGTCCTGGAACCAAGGTACTTCTTACTCAACCTTATTTAACCGACACTGCAAGAGTTTTAAAAGATAGAGGAGCTGAAATTATAAAGGCACCTTTCCCTTTAGGGATCGAAGGAAGTCGACTATGGATGGAAGCAGCTGCCAATTCTTTTGGTATCAATAAATCGCTAGTCGAATCAACATTAAGTCCTTTGATAGTGCGTTCTCGTAAAGCATTAGAGCCCTATAAAGAAATGCTTGCAGGTAAACGCTTGTTTTTGTTGCCTGAATCGCAACTAGAAATTCCTTTGGCCAGATTCCTTCACGATGAATGTGGCATGGAAATTGTAGAAGTTGGAGTTCCCTATCTCAACAGAGATTTGATGCAAGCAGAATTAGACCTTCTTCCACAGGAAACAGTTGTAGTAGAAGGCCAACATGTTGAAAAGCAGCTAGATCGAGTTAGAGAGAAGAACCCTGATCTAGTCGTATGCGGAATGGGCTTAGCAAACCCATTAGAGGCTGAAGGAATCTCTACTAAATGGTCTATAGAACTTGTCTTTAGCCCAATCCATGGAATTGATCAGGCAGCTGATCTTGCCGAACTCTTTTCTAGACCTCTTCATCGGCGAAATCTTCTTACTCAAAAACACCTCGTTCAAGTTTAAACAATGGAACTTACACTCTGGACATATGAAGGCCCCCCTCATATCGGAGCCATGAGAATTGCTTCTTCAATGGAGGGAGTTCATTACGTATTGCACGCCCCACAAGGAGATACCTATGCCGACTTACTTTTTACAATGATCGAAAGACGAGGGCGTAGGCCTCCAGTCACATATACAACTTTTCAAGCTAGAGATCTTGGAGGAGATACAGCAGAACTAGTTAAAGGTCATATCCGCGAAGCTGTTGAGCGCTTTCAACCAGAAGCTTTGTTGGTTGGAGAAAGCTGCACTGCAGAACTAATTCAAGATCAGCCAGGTTCGCTTGCAGCGGGGATGGGTTTCAATCTCCCAATTGTCAGTCTAGAACTTCCTGCTTATAGCAAAAAAGAAAATTGGGGTGCATCTGAAACTTTTTATCAACTTGTACGTGGACTACTAATTAATCAGGCCCCAGAAGAAAAAAAACATGATCCCCAAAGATGGAAATCACAAGGAAGACGTCCAAGAGTGAACTTATTAGGTCCATCTTTACTTGGATTCCGCTGTCGTGATGATGTCCTTGAAGTACAAAAACTGCTAGGGGAACATGGCATTGATATAAATGTCATTGCACCCTTAGGTTCCTCTCCCTCAGATATAGCGAGGCTGCCAGAAGCTGATATTAATGTTTGCCTTTATCCAGAGATCGCAGAATCAACATGTCTCTGGATTGAACGCAACTTTGGAATACCTTTTAGCCGAACCGTTCCCATTGGAGTAGGAGCAACTAATGACTTTTTGATAGAGCTTCATGATCTATTAGGAATGACCACATACGATCCAAATCAAGAAGCTAATCAATCCAGACTGACCTGGTACTCACAATCTGTTGATTCCAACTATCTAACAGGAAAAAGAGTATTTATTTTTGGGGATGGTACACATGCTCTTGCAGCATCGAGAATTGCCAAAGAAGAGCTTGGCTTTGAAGTTGTAGGACTTGGAACCTATAGCCGTGAAATGGCTCGACCAGTTCGTGCAGCAGCTAAAAGATTGGGACTTGAAGCTCTTATTACTAATGACTACCTAAAAGTAGAAGAAGCGATGGCGGAAGCTACGCCAGAATTGGTACTTGGCAGTCAAATGGAGAGGCATAGTGCCAAACGTTTAGGAATACCCTGTGCTGTAATCAGTACACCAATGCATGTCCAAGATGTTCCTGCCCGATATAGCCCCCAAATGGGATGGGAAGGTGCAAACGTAATTTTTGATAGTTGGGTACACCCACTCATGATGGGATTAGAAGAACATCTAATTGGTATGTTCCGCCATGACTTTGAATTTGTAGATGGCCATCAAAGTCACTTAGGGCATCTAGGAGGGCACCAAGGGCAAAGCGAAACAGCCCTAAAAGAGACACCTTTGGATCAATCAAACGCCGATCATTCGGATGGAAATCCAATTTGGACATCAGAAGGTCAAGAAGAACTTTCTAAGATTCCCTTCTTTGTAAGAGGCAAAATTCGCAATAAAACTGAAAAGTATGCGAAACAAATTGGTTGCAGAAAGATTGACAGCGAAACTCTCTACGAAGCTAAGGCACACTTCAAGGCCTGAATAAAGATAGTCAAGTCACCCTCCAAACCGAAAGGATCACTCTTGCTAATGAGGATTAATACCTAACGAGAATTAGTTTTTTGAGCTCATATAATTTTCAAAACAAATAAAACAGGTTCAAGATGTTTCGAATTTCACAAACAAACAGCATCAATACTTTTTTCTCCCTTAAATAGAATTATTGCCTATCCGTAAAGGAAGCTTAATGACATCAACATTGGCACGTCCAGCCGACGGAGAAGGAAGCGTTCAAGTCCAACAAGATCCATCGGCAAAGATACAAGAAGGAGCACTAGTAATTGCCGTCTATGGCAAGGGTGGAATCGGAAAATCAACAACATCCTCTAACCTTTCTGCCGCCTTTTCAAAACTAGGGAAAAAGGTTCTTCAGATCGGATGCGACCCTAAACATGACAGCACCTTCACTCTCACCCACAAAATGGTGCCAACTGTCATTGACATTCTTGAAGAAGTTGACTTTCACAGTGAAGAGCTAAGGCCTGAAGACTTCATGTTTCAAGGTTTTAATGGAGTTCAATGCGTGGAAAGTGGCGGTCCTCCTGCAGGAACAGGCTGCGGTGGTTATGTCACAGGACAAACAGTAAAGCTACTTAAAGAGCATCATTTGCTCGAGGACACTGATGTCGTGATCTTTGATGTTCTAGGAGATGTGGTTTGTGGCGGTTTTGCCGCTCCCTTACAACATGCGAATTACTGCTTAATCGTCACTGCGAATGACTTCGACTCAATTTTTGCTATGAATCGAATCGTTGCAGCAATAAATGCTAAAGCTAAAAACTACAAAGTTCGTCTTGGAGGAGTAATTGCGAATCGTTCTGCTGAATTAGATCAAATAGATAAATTCAATGAAAAAACAGGCCTAAAAACTATGGCTCATTTTCGGAATGTAGATGCAATACGTAAGTCAAGGCTTAAAAAATGCACAATTTTCGAGATGGATCCTACCGAAGAAGGAGTAGTAGAAGTTCAAAATGAATATCTATCACTCGCAAAAAAAATGATTGATAATGTTGAACCACTAGAAGCAAGCCCTTTAAAGGATAGAGAAATATTTGACTTGCTTGGATTTGATTAATTGAACTTAGTTTGAGAGTGTAAAGCTAAATTCAATTACTCCAATCCAACTATTTGCATTGT
>CAJWIZ010000086.1 GCA_913041805.1 uncultured Prochlorococcus sp. | reverse complement strand
TCCCTCCTTTCCCTCCAAGCCATATAGGCCAAATGTGACCAATAAGAGCTGTTAGGCCTGCTAATACCTGCCAGTAGTCATTGAATCCAAAGGTTTTTGCAATTACGACAGGGATAGTGCCTTTGAGGACATCTATCAAGAAAACAATGAAGGCTGGCCATTTCCCAACATGACGTAAAACATTTGTTGCTCCAGTCGATCCTGACCCCTTCAGGCGTAAGTCAATGCCAGCAAGCCATTTTCCTGCAAGAAATCCAGTTGGGATAGAGCCAAGGAGGTAACCAATGGTAAGAATTAAGCCACGACAAATTAGAGAGAAAAAATCCATTAGATAAGATCTTCTTCTTCGTAAAGTTCTTGTGGTTCAGCAGCAAATGCTAGCCAAAGAGGGAATTGCAGTACAGGAATTTCAACACTTTGTTCTGCGGCATCTATAAGAATTAAGGGCACCTCTCCTAGTTCCTCGAGGCGATCGGCTCTTTCTAAAACTCCATTTGCTCGCTCAAATAAAACAATTCCACTATTAGGCCCAAAGTCTTCTCTCTCGAGCCCTAATGCATCTTGTAGGCCTCGCCTCCATTCTCCAAGACGTTCAGGTTGGCCTGCTAAAACAAGTGTTTGAAAACGATCTCCATATAGTTCTCCCAAGATAGAAATTAATGCAGCACTTACAAGTACATTCCTTGATCTACTTCCTCTACTCGGTTGGGCACCGCGCCCACCCATGCTGAAAAACCAGTCTTCGAGAAGTGCTATGTCCTGAGATTCAAGGCTGCGACGTAACTTCCAGGGATCAGCATAGAAATCTGGTTGGCCAAGAAATTGTTCTAGACATTGACGGATGAGAGTCTCATCTGGTTTGAAAGTGTCTGATATGGCTGCAACTTGTTCTAGAGAATCCTTTTTTTCATGGATTTTTTCTTTATCCAATGGAGACGGTTGAAGTATTAATGGCTGTACAACTAAATCGAGTTGCTCTGCAGATTGTGCAAGACCTTGAAGCGCCCCTGTGAGGTAATCCTGAAAACCTTTAACTCTGCGTGCTATTGCATCTGATTGGCCAGTGAAGGTAGCAGTTACTTCTTTTTCAAGTTCTGATTTTCGTTTGGACAACTGTTTAATTTCTTCTTTGAGCTCATTCCTTTGAGATTGCAACTCTTTCAAAGCGATTTCTATTAAAGGAGAAAAGTTGGTTTGTGATGAATCTTTCTCTAACACGTTTTTTTCGACTTGAGGTGAAGCAATAGATTGCGCACCTACTTCAGAAGCTTCAGCAGTAGATTCAACTCCCTTAAATGCTTTCGCTTCGGGATCATTGGGTGTAGAGGGATCTTTCTTAGTCATTATCTATTATGTTTCTGGGTTTTAATTGTGTTTTAATTTTGGGTCTTTTTAGGAGTTTCAAGATCCCCAACTCTTAGCTTTAATTGACTTTCAAGTTCTAATGGATCAAAAAGGATTGGCAAAAGATGTGGGCTAGCTATTTCTCTGAAATAAAGTATTCCAGGCAACTGAGGTAACAAAAGCCTCCATGCAAGCCAGTTTTTAAATGGAAATCGCCTCAATTCTTTTCCTAATTGCCAAACGACTAAATCATTAGGAGTGAACTCTAATCGCAGAATGAATGATTGAATTAAAAGAAAAAAGCCAAAAATAGTTAGAGTTATCCCTGGCCATTGACTCTCAGGAAGCGTTAACAAAATCACTCCTAGTCCAGATATTAGTAAAGGTAAGCGGTGCGCTGGTTTTAGGACAACACTCTTCGAAGAGTCCAATTTGTTTTGTGGGTTAGTAGTCATCATCCGAACAAAGCTTGGGTTAGTAAAACATCAACTAATGAAACAGTGACTAAAGTCATAACCACTGCACCTGTAGTGCTAGTTCCGACTTCCTTAGGACCTCCTTTGGTAGTGAGGCCCCAGCCACATGCGATTACTGCAATCTGTAGGCCAAACACTACTGCTTTTATCAGCATGAATGGCAAATCACTTAGAGCTAGCCAATCTCGTACTGAACCCCAAAAGACTCCTGGAGGGATTTGATATAAAGCAGTGCTACTGATTTGACCACTCCATAATGCGACAGTGAAGAACAACAGGCATTGAACTGGTGCCATTATTACCATTGCGATGACTCTTGGAACCACTAGATACTCCACGGGATCAGTTCGAAGCATTGTGATGGCATCAATTTGCTCTGTAACTTTCATGGTTCCAAGTTGAGCTGCATAGGCTGTCGCAACTTTCCCTGTAAGCAGTGTCGCTGTAAGTAATGGGGCAATCTCTCGTGCCATCCCGATGGCCAATAGTCCACCTACTTGGGAACCTACACCTTGTCTACTTAGCTCTGCTGCAACTTGAATATTGAATACTGTCCCAGCAGCAATCCCAGTAATTAGAACAATTAGGAAGCTGGATGGACCTGCTTCTAAGAGTTGATCTGATAGATCTACTCGATCTATTCGTCCTCTAGCAGTAGCAGCTACTGCTTGCCCTCCAATTATCAGACTGCTACCCAGTCTTTTTAGCCAGCGGGGAGGGTTCATGAATTAAATGTTCTGAGTTGGTTTTTATTTTCATTCCAACGACGCATTATGAATATGCCAAGACCGACAAGAAACGCGGGTATTAACCCCATACAGATTCGAATTGTTATTTGAGCACTATCAGGTTGTCCTAAGCATTCAAGCAATTCTTTGCAGTTGTTCGTTGATCTATATCCAGACACTGAGAGTAAAATCCCAAGCAGTTGAACACTAATCCCAATTCCAAGTTTTTGAATTAAGACCATCCACGCTGTGTAAATTCCTGCTGGCTTTTCTGGATCTGCATCAATTGCATCTGGCAGCAGGGACCAAGGTATTAGATATGCGGTGGAGGCGCCAAATCCAACCATTAAAATTACAATTATAAGTGCAATCATTTTCAGCCCTTCGAAATTGTTTATTGAAAGCAAAGTCGAGACAGTTGAATTTAGAGCGAGCGGGGGGAGAATCCCAGCAAGTATACAAGCTATAATCCATAATCCTCCACCCCAGTAAAGGGCTGAGATTCTGCCGAATTTATTTGAATATAAACTCCAAAATTGTAGCCCTAATAATGCACTTAACTGAAAAGGAATAGGTATCCATTTTGAAAGAAATGTGGGGACTCTCATGACTTCTTCAAGGTAAATAAGAGATACGGTTTGCATTAGTTGAAGCCCACACCAGAGGAGTAAATAAAGACAAATGACTTTGAGGAATCGATCATTCTTAAGAATTCGCTTTATTTGAAGCCTAAAATTTTCCTTTTGCCCAATTGGTTTTCTTGCTTTTTTTGCAAAAGGAGCCAATCCCCAACATGAAACTAGTGTGGCAAGCGTTGCAATTGCTCCAGTGATTCGGCCCATGGATACATAGCTCGCGTTGCCTTCTGAAAGAAGTCTTGCGGCAATAATTAAACCGCTTAATCCAGCCAATATCGAGCCAGTGAATCTTGCTGCATTTAATCTTGTTCGAACACTAGTGTCTTCAGTGAGTTCAGTTGATAGGGCTGCGAATGGAAGGTTTACACATGTGTATGCAGTCATTAGTAGAACTGCCATCAAGATGTAATAAGCAGTCTTTTGGCTTATGTCTCCTGGTGGTACCCACCACATAGCTGCAAGAGTGATTCCAAGCGGGGCCGCTGCTCCAATCATCCATGGCAGCCTTGGCCCCCATCGTGTAGTTGTGCGATCGCTTAGCCAGCCAATGAGGGGATCATTAATTGCATCCCAAACCTTAATAATCATCAACAGCGAGCCAGCTATTACAGCTGGGAGTCCTGCTTGGCCTGTAAAAAATGGAAATAAGTAAAAGCCTAATTGTGTTGCAGCAAGGCCAGTACCAGCATCTCCAAGCCCATAAGAAAGCATTAGCCTGCTTCTATCACCCTTTTTGAGCAGTGTGGATTTGATCACGCTCGTAAAAGGGGTGCGTTCAACGTCATAATGCAGGAGTACTTACAAAAAGGTCCATTAGTTCTATGGCCCTTTTTATTAGTGCGGGCGTAGTTTAGTGGTAAAACCTCAGCCTTCCAAGCTGATGATGCGGGTTCGATTCCCGCCGCCCGCTTATCGCAAGCAGAAATCAAAGCTTGATCTTTGAAGCATATTGACTAGA
>CAJWIZ010000085.1 GCA_913041805.1 uncultured Prochlorococcus sp. | reverse complement strand
CAAAATGTAGATCTCTTAGAAATTAATATCTTTACAGGGCGTCCTCACCAAATTCGTATACATCTCGCCTCTATAGGCACCCCACTATTAGGGGACCCCTTGTATAAAGCAAATGGTGAGATTTCAACTTCGGCAACTCCAGGTGATGGTGGTTATTTTCTACATGCACATAAACTGTTGAACATACCTATCAAAGGTCAACTATGTTCATTTGAAGCAAGGGTTCCAGTCATTCTCAGAAAAAAAAATATTCATTAAATTCTTATGAATTCAATTAACTGTGAGAAGTAAAAAGGTGCCTGATTCAATTTTCTCCTACCAAGTTTAAACCCACATTCTCTTGCTGCACTTACAATCCCATCCTCTCGAAGAGTATATGCACGAGTAGTCTTACTTGATCCAGGAAAAAACTGACCAATACGTTTCAACAAGGCCAACATTGGTGTATAAGGAGCAAAACTAACAATCAATCTTTCTTTGGACAAACTACAAAGATGTCGAACCATATCCTCAGCAGGTTGTTGAGGGTAATGAATAAAAACATCTAAACAAATGACTGTGTGAAATGATCCCTGCACACTTTCAAGATCAGAAGTTGTAAATGTAATGCGGGTTAGATCTAGTCCTAAAGCTTTAGCTCGACGCTTAGTTTCATCCACCATTGACTGAGAAATATCACTAGCAGAAATTGATCCTGCTCCCATCGAAGCTAACGGCAGAGAAAGACTGCCTACGCCACAACCTGCATCACAAAAGCTCTTTTGGGCCAAATCCCCTGACTCCTTAAGCCAGCCAAGAACATCATCAACCGTTTTCTGATGGCCTATTCGAATATTTCTCTGAACTTTGTTGACATCTTCACTATTACTATAAATTCGATTCCACCGGTCAAAACCCATACCATTGAAATAGCTCTCTACTTCCGATTTCTCGGCCTGCTTCAACTCATGAAGTTTTTCAATGGACATTGATTAAAAATCGTTCCGAAAGATCTTAAACAGCCTGATGCCATGAAAGTTCATCAGAGTTAGAACTCATTGTCCATCGAAGCAATTGATTCAAAGGTCTGCCAAGCAAATAATTATCAATTGTTTGTTCTTTGTCTAAAACAAGGCGAGGGGCAATAGTTGCAGACCAAATCGCAGAGGTGGGATTGCCATTCCATAAAGATAGATTTTTGCATGCATCTAACAAAGACAAAGTTGAACCTGCAAGAGTTCCATCCTCAAGCCAACAAGAACCATTTTCTGAACGAACTGAACGCTTATCCCAGATATATCTTCCATCCTCTAATCCATATGGAGCAATCGCATCACTTACTAGTACTAATTGATTAGCAGCTAAGCGCTGCAAAAGAGCAGCAACATTTGGATGTACATGTACTCCATCAGCTATTAAACCAATCGCGATATCACCATCATTCAATGCAGCTCCTATAGGACCAGGAGATCTATGTTGCAAACCAGGCATCGCATTAAAAGCATGAGTAAGCATACGAACCCCATTTGCAAATGAACTATTGCTTTCGTCTGCATTGGCTGAGGAATGACCTAAACAAACAACAATATTGAAATAATTCAGTCTTTTAATAACGTCTAAGGAACCATTCAGTTCAGGAGCCAAAGTAAAAAGGCCAATTTCAGTTTCAATTCCTCCTATCAATTGATCTAACTTAGATAAATTTGGCAAGCATAAGTGTTCAGGATTATGAGCACCCTTACGATTCTTAGATAAAAAAGGACCTTCAAGATGGGCACCCAAGAGCTTGCATCTTTGACTTGAAGGATTCTTTCTTGCCTCGCGAAGGACACTTAATCCCATATGCAATGAAGGCAAATCACAAGTGATAAAGGTTGGGCAAATTGCCTCAACACCATCAACCCAAAGTCGGTCCAATAAATCAAAAAGTTTTGGGAGATCATCAAAAGTGATCTCAGGGAAAGCCAACCCAAGCCCTCCATTCATTTGAAGATCAATGCCCATTGGGCTCAGCCAATCACCTCCCCAACTCTCTCCAGCGATAGCGGATCCATGCTCCATAGGGTTAATTGCAAGGAGAGTGTCATGTTCATCCAACAAAACCCACCACAAATCGCCTTCACAATTACAAATTGGCTTAGGCAAACGAACATTAGTAAGCCGACGCATTGGAGAACTCAGGAATGAAAAATGCGAAAAAATGTATTTCTAATCATTATTAATAGTGAACTCTGCAGCTTGAGAATTGACTTCGGCCAAAGCTGAACCGTTGCCATTAGTGGCAGTGATCATGGGAAGTGACTCTGATCTTGCGACACTGAAACCTGCCATAGATGTATTAGAAAATTTTGGCATAAATTTAGAAGTGAGGATTCTCTCTGCTCATCGCACACCCCTAGAGATGATCCAATTCGGCCAAGAAGCAAAATCGAAAGGCATAAAAGTAATCATTGCTGGAGCTGGAGGAGCAGCCCATTTGCCTGGAATGATTGCATCTCTTACATCAATTCCTGTCATAGGAGTTCCAATACAAAGCAAAGCTCTTAATGGAGTCGACTCAATGCATTCGATATTGCAAATGCCCGGTGGAATACCAGTGGCCACTGTTGCTATTGGAGGAGGCCTCAATGCAGGATTATTGGCAGCACAGATTTTAGGGACAGCAAATCAATACATTTACCAAAAAGTTTCTGCATATCGCGAATCATTACATGATCAAGTAATAACGAAAGATAAAAAACTTGTAGATCTCGGTGCAAAGAGTTATTTATCTCAAATGCCTCAATATTAACAAGTTAAATTAGTTATTTATATAGCTTTTCTCAAGTTAAACATAATCAATAATATCTATGCCTCTGAGTCTGATGCAGGAACAATATTTAAGTCGATTAATTTTTGAATTACAGCATCAACACAAGCATCCAAACCCATAGAACCAGTATCGAGTTTCAACTCCGGATCTTCAGGCTCTTCATAAGGACTTGAGATGCCTGTGAAATCTTTAATTTGACCTGCTCTAGCTTTTGCATAAAGTCCCTTTGTATCTCTGTGCTCACATGTTGAGAGATCCGCAGCGCAATGAATTTCTAAAAAATCTTCTTCACTAACCAAAGATCTAGCTTTTTCTCGATCAGCACGAAATGGAGAAACAAAAGCTGTAAGAACTATTACCCCTGCATCAAGAAAAAGTTTGGAGACCTCACCAATTCGACGAATATTCTCCTCTCGATCTAAGTCAGAGAAACCCAAGTCTTTACAAAGACCATGCCGAATATTGTCGCCATCAAGAACATAAGAAGACAAATCAAGCTTGAAAAGAGCTGCATTCACAGCATTAGCCAAAGTACTTTTTCCAGAACCAGATAAGCCTGTAAACCAAAGAATCGCACTTCTATGACCCCTCTTATTTGAGATGGCATTTCTACTTACAGACACTTGATGCCAAACAATGTTGTGAGGGTTTCTGCTAATTCCATCTTCAGAGAGTTCAGCCATTTTTCAAGGATTGGTGTATAGCTATTCTCCATGCGCACGAGACCATCAAAATCTAACCACCTGACTTTTTAGGGCGATAACCCTCTTTTCTCAAAAACTCTAATAAAGCCATTACTTGATCACCTTGTAATTCTAAAAATTCACCTTTTGCTGTACCTCCTGTGCCGCAGCTTGACTTCAATCTCTTTAAAAGACTTCTTCTGTCAGCTTCATCAAGCTTCAAGCCACTAATTACAGTGACTGTCTTACCACCTTTACCTCCTCTAGTTTTTTGTACTCGCACATTAAGCTCAGCTTTATTGAGAAAGGATTTTGATCTCTCAGGTTGGGCTGTTGGATCTTGGTTGAATTCACGCCAGCTTCCTTGAGGCATTGATCTAATCCATAGGCTGATATATATCTACCTCTCCTTTAAGGTGAAAAGTACTATTCCATTTCAATCAAAGGATGTGGATTTAACTTTACAAGCACGTCCTTCCGCTCTTGGACGTTTTGGAGAGTATGGAGGGCAATACGTCCCTGAGACATTAATGCCTGCTCTGAATGAGCTAGAAGAAGCTGCAGCAAAAGCTTGGAAAGATGAAAAATTCACAGCTGAACTCAATCATCTTTTACGTTCATATGTCGGTCGAGCAACACCTCTTTATGAAGCCAAAAGACTAAGTAACTATTACCTCAGAGAAGGCAAGGGTCCACGCAT
>CAJWIZ010000084.1 GCA_913041805.1 uncultured Prochlorococcus sp. | reverse complement strand
TAGAGGCTGAACGAATACTTTGGGCTAGAACTATTAAGGACCCTTTATCTGGAGAAACATGTTTAATTGAAGGTTTGAATAATGAAGGTGCTCTTAAGTTGAGGAAAGGTAGTTGCAAGATTATCTGGAATCGTTGGCCTGTTTAGTTATTCTTTATAACTTTTTCTCTTTGGATTGAACGACTTTCCCATCTCTAAAACTAATTACTTTTTTAGCCCTTGTTGCAACATGATCTTCATGTGTGACTAGAACAAGTGTTATTCCTTGTTTATGAAGATCATCAAAAAGATTTAGTACGTCTTCTGTAGTTTTTGAATCAAGGGCGCCTGTAGGCTCGTCTGCCAAAAGTAAGGCAGGTTGATTAATTATTGCTCTGGCAATTGCAACACGTTGTTGCTGACCACCTGATAATTGATTGGGTCGATTTTTCATTCTTTCTTGAAGTCCTACTTTTACAAGCGCTTCTTCTGCTCGTTCTATGCGGAGTGATATAGGTACACCTGCATAAATCATTGGGAGCATTACGTTCTCTAGTGCAGTCGCTTCAGGTAATAGATGAAATTGCTGAAAAACGAAACCGAGTTCTTGATTGCGGAGATTTGCAAGAGCATCGTCATCTAATTTCTCGATAGCCAGCCCATTTAGCTGATAGCTACCAAAAGATGGTCTATCAAGACAACCCAAAATATTCATAGCCGTACTTTTTCCAGAGCCACTCGCTCCCATTACGGCAAGATAATCTCCTTTTAATACTTCTAAATTGAGATTATCTAATGCTTTAACTATTAATGAACCATGTCCATAATGTTTGCTGACCCCAACTAGTTTTGCAACTGGGTTGGTAATAATTTCCTGTTGATTAGCCAAGTGTTCTTTCACCTCCTAAAGCAATTGCCTCTTGCAATAAAGGTGTCCCTGCAACAGTACTATTTGCCCATTGAAAGAGTGGGTTTGAGAAAATACCGCCTATAGCCGTCACAAAAACGCAAGCAATTAATGCAATCCTGAGAGGCGGGAGGCCAATTGTTTCCCATTGAATTAATGGATAAGACTTGACTATTTCAGATGCTTCTTGAGGCTCTTTAACTACCATCATTTTTATTACTGATATGTAGTAATAAATTGAGATTACTGAGGTTATTAGACCGACAACCACAAGAAGATATTGTTCGTCAGCCCAGCCAGCAAAGAAGAGATATATTTTCCCAAAGAATCCAAGCATTGGCGGTATTCCACCTAGGGAAAGAAGGCAAAGACTCAACCCAAGAGTTATCAAAGGATCTTTTTGATATAAGCCTGCGTAATCAGATATTCGATCACTACCGGTTCTAATGGAAAAGAGAATAATGCATGCGAAAGCACCGAGATTCATAAATAGATAGGCCGCCATATAAAGAACCATCGCTGCAAAACCATCTTCTGTTCCACATACAAGACCTATCATCACAAAACCTGCTTGACCAATTGAGCTGTAGGCAAGCATTCTTTTCATTGAAGTTTGAGCTAAAGCGACAACATTCCCTAATGTCATGCTCAAGATTGCTAGCACTGTAAAAAGTAATTTCCATTGGTTGTCAAATGCACTAAAGCAACCAACTAGAACTCTTACTGCGAGACAAAAACCTGCTGCTTTTGAGCCTACAGATAAAAAAGCGACAACAGGTGTTGGTGACCCTTCATAAACATCAGGGGTCCATTGATGAAAAGGCACTGCGGCAATTTTGAAAGCCACGGTGGCAAGTACAAACACCAGTGCTAATGCTGCTAGTGGTGTGGGGCTATCTATTAGAGCGATTCCTATCGTTTGCAGGCTTGTTGAGCTGCTAATCCCATACAAAAGTGAGGCACCATATAGGAATACTGCGGCGGCGGCAGACCCTACAAGTAGATATTTCAGAGCTGCTTCGGAGCTGCGAGCATCTCGCTTCATATAGCCCGCTAGCAGATAACTGGCTACAGAAAGAGTCTCTAGGGAGACAAAAACACTTACAAGATCTGTAGAGCCACATAGAAGCATTGCCCCTAGGGTCGCTGCAAGAAGGATGGCGGCATATTCTCCTACAGGGCTTCCACTTTGTTCTGCATATCTCCAGCTGATCAGAAGAGAGATCAGAGTTGAAAGAGCTACAACTGCCCTGAAAGCAATAGCAAGGTTGTCAGCAAGAAATGCACCTAAGAAAGATGGCTCAAGGGTGCCATTCCATTGCATTGCAAGAAGTATTAGAGCAGAGCCAAGGCCTGCATAGCAGATAGGTGGTGACCATTTTGCAGCACTTTCTTCTCCGGCAAGATCCACTAGCAATGTGCCTAACATTGCTAGAAGAACCATCCCCTCAGGTGCTACTGCACTTGCATTTAATGCAAGATTCAATAGATCTTCTGGCGAAGCCAAGACCTGTGTCGATATCAGAAGTTCACCCATCTCGGGCATTTTTAACCAGTTCAAGCCAGTTGTAAGACTCTAGCTGCGTTACTAATTTGGCACTAGTTGTTAGGTGGACCTATGCAGCTCGCACACCGGTGCGATAGATAGTAATAATGCATGAATGTATATGCTCTTTGCCTATGACGCACACACTAGTAATCGTTGAGAGTCCTACAAAGGCAAAAACTATTAGGAGTTTTTTGCCTAAGGACTTCCAAGTGCAGGCCTCTATGGGGCATGTCAGGGATCTCCCAAATAATGCAAGTGAGATCCCTGCGGCCCAAAAGGGTCAAAAATGGGCAAACCTAGGAGTTAATACAACAGCAGATTTCGAACCTTTATATGTAGTTCCTAAAGATAAAAAGAAGATTGTTAAAGAATTGAAAGCTGCTTTGAAGGGTGCCAATCAGTTGCTTTTGGCAACGGATGAAGATCGTGAAGGGGAAAGCATTAGTTGGCATTTGTTGCAGTTGTTAGCTCCAAAGGTACCTGTAAAAAGGCTGGTTTTTCATGAGATCACTAAAGAAGCTATTGCTAAGGCACTTGATAAAACAAGAGATCTTGACTTGGAGTTGGTGCATGCACAAGAAACGAGGAGAATTCTTGACCGACTTGTGGGATATACCCTTTCTCCATTGCTATGGAAAAAGGTTGCGTGGGGACTGTCTGCTGGTCGTGTGCAATCTGTCGCAGTGAGGTTGTTGGTTCAGCGTGAACGAGCACGTAGAGCATTTAGAAGTGGAAGTTATTGGGATTTAAAGGCAACTCTTGAGCAGAAAAGTCATTCTTTCGAAGCTAAGCTTGTAAAAATTTCTGGGCAAAAGATTGCTAATGGTAATGATTTTGATGAGTCAACAGGAGATTTAAAAACAGGTTCAAATGTTCGTCTAATTAATAAGAAAGAGGCTCAAAATCTATCTGATAAACTTCAATTGGCTGAATGGAAAGTTCAGGCAGTTGAGGAGAAGCCAACAATTAGAAAGCCTGTACCTCCTTTTACTACTAGTACACTTCAGCAGGAAGCTAATCGCAAGTTAAGGCTTTCTGCTAGGGAAACAATGAGATGTGCTCAAGGATTGTATGAGAGAGGATTTATAACTTATATGCGAACCGATTCGGTTCATCTTTCTAATCAGGCCATTGAGGCATCTAGGACATGTGTTGAATCTCTATATGGATCGAAATATTTAAGTAAAAGCCCTCGTCAGTTCAGTACGAAGTCAAGGAATGCACAAGAAGCGCATGAAGCAATTAGGCCTGCAGGGGAGATTTTTAAAGCTCCGAATGAAACAGGTCTTGATGGGCGTGATTTATCTCTTTATGAGTTGATTTGGAAACGAACCGTAGCGAGTCAAATGGCAGAGGCACGTTTGACAATGCTTTCAATCGAGCTGGCTTCTGGAGAAGCTTTATTTCGCTCTAATGGAAAAAGAATTGATTTTCCTGGATTTTTTCGAGCCTATGTTGAAGGAAGTGATGATCCTGAAGCTGCTTTAGAAGGACAGGAAGTTTTGCTCCCTGACTTAAAGGTTGGAGATTTACTCAATCCTCAGAAAGTAGAGGCTCTTAGTCATCAGACACAGCCTCCATCACGTTATAGCGAGGCTTCTTTAGTGAAGATGCTTGAGAAAGAAGGCATTGGTAGACCTTCTACTTATGCAAGCATTATTGGAACAATTGTCGATCGTGGATATTCAAGTCTTCAGAGCAATGCACTCATACCAAGTTTTACTGCATTTGCAGTTACAGCTCTTTTGGAAGAGCATTTTCCAGATTTGGTTGATACAAGCTTTACCGCAAGGATGGAATCTACTTTGGATGA
>CAJWIZ010000083.1 GCA_913041805.1 uncultured Prochlorococcus sp. | reverse complement strand
CTTTTCCAATCAAACAATATAAACCTAATGCTTCTAACCTTTGACAATTCAAAAGCACTAGTTAAGTTCCCCATAGCACGTTCACAATTAAATCGAATAAAAGACCTTGGGCTCATCAAATACTCAAATTACTCTTAATAGCAAACATGTCATTAGTGCTGCAAGTGACGGAGCATGCAGTGGCAATCCAGGTCCTGGTGGCTGGGCTTGTCTAATACGTTTTCAAGATGGCTCTGTGGAAGAGTTTGGTGGATATGAAGACAAAACTACGAATAACCGCATGGAACTTCAGGCTGTTCTAGAAATCTTCAAATATATAAAAGGTTGTTCATATGAGAATGGTCTAACTATCAAAACTGATAGCAAATATGTCATCAATGGTTTCACAAGTTGGATAAAAAACTGGAAAAGGAATGGATGGCGTACTGCATCTGGGAAAGCAGTGCTGAATCAAGACCTATGGAAATTACTAGATAATGCACGCTTAGCAAATGTGGAGTTTGAACACGTCAAAGGGCATAGCGGAGATCCAGACAATGAAAGAGTTGATCAAATTGCTGTTAGCTACTCAAAGGGTATTCACATCAAACTGCAGACTAAATTACTGAGCACCTCTCAAGACCTGAGCAGTAAGTCCATTTTAGAAAAGATCGATATACTCAATAATCCAGCCCCAAAAGAATTACAGAAATTAATTTCACGTCTGGATATGATCAATCACGTAGCCAAACATAGATACAGCTTAAGTATGAATGAACTCGCTAAATTACTGGAGATAAGTCCACAAGAGCTTCAGGAGAAAGAGGGGAGGTGGCAATGGCGTGACTGGTTAGTTGAACCAACTAGAGATTTAAAATGGAGATTAAATTTCAATCAAGAAAACCCATCTAATTAAAAGGCAAGATGAATAGAATAACTAAAGACAAAGCACATTTACTGGGCAAGGTTTATAAACAATTATTAGACCCTCTACTTGCAAAAGATGACGGGATTGATGCAGAACAATTAACACATTGTGTCCTCAATATCCTCGGTCAAATCTCACTTCACAGAACATGGCCAGGCATTCAATATTTACTTAAAAATGTAGCGATGGATCTTCAACTTCAAGATAATCGACTTGAGCAAAATCTTTTTGGATGTCAGTTTAAAAATCCTATAGGCCTAGCTGCAGGTTTAGACAAAAACGGAGTAGCTGCAGGAATCTGGGACGTTTTTGGATTTGGTTTTGCAGAGCTAGGAACTGTAACTATGCATGCTCAAGAAGGTAACCCACGCCCAAGGTTATTCCGACTTGCAGCGGAGCAAGCAGCCTTAAATCGAATGGGATTTAACAACAATGGTGCCACGATAATGAAAAAAACCCTTGAGAAACAAAACCTTTTAAAGCCAGGAGAAAGACCAACAATTATCGGACTAAATCTTGGAAAATCAAAAAAAACTCCTCTTGAAGAAGCCCCAAAAGACTATGCATCCTCACTCACGGCACTATCTCATCTTGCTGATTATGCCGTAATCAATGTAAGTTCACCAAATACTCCTGGATTGAGAGAATTACAAAATTCAAAACAATTAAATGATTTAGTAACGCGTCTCCAGAAACTGGAAAGATGCCCACCTTTACTTGTAAAAATTGCACCAGATCTAACCAATGAAGAAATAGACCGTTTAGGAATATTCGCAAAAGAAAAACAATTAGCTGGCTTGATTGCTGTTAATACAAGCCTTAATCGACTTGGTTTAGAGAAAAGGGTGCTGTTGCAGTCAGGATTACCTTTAGAGAAAGAAGCAGGAGGACTAAGTGGCACCCCTCTACGCAAAAGAGGCGTAGAAGTTATTAGACGGTTACGAAATGCAGTAGGTCCAGATTTACCTCTTATAGGAGTAGGTGGAATTGATTCACCACAAGCGGCATGGGAACGAATTGGTGCAGGAGCTTCTCTTATACAACTTTATACAGGATGGATTTTCAAAGGGCCTGATTTGGTGCCGAGAATCCTAGAAGGTCTACTATCTCAAGTAGAGCGACACGGTTTCAAAAATATCTCCGAAGCTATAGGTACAGATGCTCCATGGATTTAGCAATCATGTCATCCCAAAAAGACTTATTTGTGAAAGAAGAATGAAAAATCAAACTTCAAATCACAAATAACTCCTTAAATAGGTATGCCAATAAGCAATTCAAACTCTTCAAAAGAACTTTTTGTGTAATAAAAACTCGAATATGAATCTTTTTGTTCAAGGTCAGTGCATATGAGCTCAAAGGTCCCTACTCATGGTGGAAATATCAGCGAAGAAGCACGTCGGTTAGGAATAAATGAAAATCAAATCATTGATGCGAGTGCCTCTTTAGTTCCCTTTAGGCCCCCTGATTTACTGACCCGTCGTCTTGTTCAAGCCTTAAAGAGCCCCTCATTACGAAATTATCCAGACATTACTTTTCAGTCCCTAAAAGATGCAATTTCGAATTGGCATGAAATTGATTCAGCGATGGTTCTTCCTGGCAATGGAGCGGCGGAACTTCTTACCTGGACTGCACGCGAAGCTTCCGAGAAAGGTACAAGTGCTTTAACCACACCAGGATTCTCTGACTATGAAAGAGCCCTGAATTGTTGGCATGGGAAATATATCTACATGCCACTCCCTCTTTGCTGGACTGCACAAAAGCCTCAGGACTTTCCATTTACGCCTAAAAGTAATGTTATTTGGATTACTAATCCACACAACCCAACTGGTCAATTATGGAGTAGAGCTTCTATCGAACCACTACTTAAAAATCACAGGCTTGTCATATGTGATGAAGCTTTTCTTTCCTTAGTTCCTGAAGGCGAAAAGGAATCCCTTATACCTTTAGTAAAAAAGAACTCAAACCTAGTCGTCTTAAGAAGTCTAACCAAACTATTTGCTATAGCTGGCTTAAGACTTGGATATGCCATTAGTTCCCCTCAGAGACTAAATAAATGGCAAAATTGGCGAGATCCATGGCCAGTGAATGGGCTTGCAACAGCCGCAGGGTTAATGTTAATGAGCAACAAATCTTTCTATAATCAGTGGACGAACAAAATCCATAATTGGCTATTGAAAGAAGGCCCATGGATGCATAGCAAACTTCAAGGTCTTCCAGGGATAAAGTCCTATCCATCTTCTACAAATTTTCTACTAATAGAAGGGAATCAATCTTTACTGGAACTGCGAGAAAATCTTTGCAGAAAAAAAATCTTGATACGTGATTGTCGTTCTTTTATCGGTTTAGGTGAAAATTGGTTACGTATTAGTCTTCAGACTAGAAAAAATAACTTTCGTATATATTCGACTATGCAAGATTTTCTTAACTAAACCCTTTAAGAATTTTTACCAAAATTTTTTCAGATTCTCTTCCCGCCAATTTTTCCATTCCCTCTCTCATCTTTAATAATGGATCTAATTCAATATCATCACTAAACAAACGACTCTTTAAGAGCCGGAACACTGTTTCATACAAGTTTCTTTGATCTTCATTATTTTGGTGAATAATTACAGCTGCACCTAGTTCAGCAGCACAAGCAGCATTGAAATCTTGATGGGAATCTGTTGCCTGTGGATATGGGATCAAAATTGCAGGAGTGCTGCTTAGTGCTAATTCACTTAATGCACCAGCCCCGGCTCTACTAATAGCAAGGTCAGCGTGTTGAAGTAATGCAGGGATTTGATCACTAAAAGGTTTTTCTACAAAATTTTTGTGATTAATTGTTCCTAGATTCTTATCATTGTGACCTGTTAAATGAACCACTCGACAACCTACTTTGAGTAATTCAGGCAAGATCTCGCGAACCATTAGATTTAGACCTAGTGCTCCTTGACTCCCTCCCATTACGACAATTAAAGGCCCTTTATTTATGGGGACCCACGATGGCAAAGATTGAGAGCAAAAAAATGATTTCCTTACAGGTGTACCGGTAACTAATGTCTTGCATCCTGAAAGATGTCTTGCAGCAGTAGGCAAACCCAAAGCCACACAATTACAAAACCTACCCATTAACCTAGTTACCTTTCCTGGAAAAGCATTTGATTCATGTAAAATCACTGGAAGACGGCAAGAAACAGCCCCTAAAATTGCAGGGGCGGCGATATAACCTCCTGTAGTAAAAATAAGATCAATTGATTGTTTTTTAATCAAGTCACGAACTTTAAAAACTGCAAAAAATAATCGAAACAACTGAAAGACTTTCCTAAATCCCTTAGAACGAACTCCTCCCGCATTAACTGTTATCAAAGGATATTTTTTTGGCAAAATCT
>CAJWIZ010000082.1 GCA_913041805.1 uncultured Prochlorococcus sp. | reverse complement strand
CTTATTCCTGCTGCCAGCAGGAATCTCAACAACTAGATTTACCAAACCTTGTGAGGGAGAAGGGGGAAGAGGACTTAGATCCATTACTTTTCAAGGTAGTGGGGACAAGACTTTCCCTTTCCACAGGCCTATCAGTAACAATCGCTAATAGGGGGACACCAACTACAGCAATAGCAATTGCTAAACCAAGTAATGCAATTGAAGTACCACTCAAACTGAAAGGGTCTTCATCATCAATGCCTTCTCTTACATGTTGATGAGACGATCTTGATGATATCTCAAAATCCGTAGAGGGTCTTGAGCCTGCAGCTGGTTCGGGGTCCATTCAAGGGTGATTTGGGAAAATCCAACTCAAAAGGCCTTATGGCTTTTAAAGCTGAATAGCAGAAAAAGGAGGTCTCCTTTTTTCATTAAAGCTAACCTTATTCTGTCATTCAATGCAGCTAAGCGGCAGGTCTATCTTGACGACCTCTATGTGAGGCAAGGTCAGCAGGATTATCTTTCAGTCCTTCAATATGAGTTCTAATAAAGCGGAGTTCTTCAAGTATTGACAAGAGTACTTGCTGCGTCTCAGTCGCAGGAGAATTTAAAACCTCTAAAGTTACTTCTTTAATCCTAAGAATATCTTTAGCAAAACGAGCAACCTCATTTGGATGAAATAGAAGAGGATCTTTTTGATCACTTCTGTATTCAGGATTAAGCTTTCTAGGGTTAAATGGAGGATTAAGATTTCGAGCGTCTGTATTTGTATATCGATAGACAGATGCTCTTGAGCGATTCAATGATTTCTGGACATCATCAATTGAAACAAGCGAGTCATTACCTGAAGTAAAAGTGGGTATATCTGAATTCAAATCTGTCAATGGTGAAGAATTAATGTCTTGAGAATTTACCGACCCACTGAACATAATACCTACCCAAGTCGGTTATAAGTTCTAGCGAAAATAGCAGAACATCCTCGATTCTTATAGGCCATTTAATACGAATGTGACATTTTCAGCCTCTCCATTTGGCTCCCAGGGTGTTAGCTTCCAATCTCGTATGCAATGAAATCTATGCGCGTCTCCCGCCTAATGCTGGTGACGCTAAGAGCCGTTCCAGCAGAAGCCGAAATAGCCTCTCATCAGCTCCTCCTGAGAGGCGGGTATATCAAGCGGATATCAGCAGGCATATATGCCTACATGCCTTTAATGTGGATGGTTTTAAACAAGATTACAAAAATTGTCCAAGAGGAAATGAATAAAGCCGGAGGGCTTCAAACTCTTTTGCCTCAATTACAACCTGCAGAGTTGTGGGAGAAAAGCGGGAGATGGTCTGCTTATACAGAAGGAGAAGGAATAATGTTCAATCTAAAAGATCGACAAGGTCGACTATTAGGACTAGGTCCAACCCATGAAGAAATAATCACAAAAATTGCAGGAGAAACGATTTTTTCATACAAACAATTACCTATCAATCTTTATCAAATACAAACCAAATTTAGAGATGAAATACGTCCAAGATTTGGGCTCATGCGTAGTAGAGAATTCATTATGAAAGATGCTTATTCATTTCATTCAAATGAGACAAGTCTAAAAGCTACTTATCAAAAAATGAATGAAGCCTATAAGCAAATTTTTTCACGGTCTGGAGTCCAAACAGTTGCAGTCGATGCTGATAGTGGTGCCATAGGAGGTGCCGCTTCTCAAGAATTTATGGTTACAGCAGAGTCTGGAGAAGATCTGATCTTGACAAGTTCAGATAACAAATACTCTGCCAATCAAGAAAAAGCTATTTCCAAAGCACCAAAACCTTTGCCTTTAAAGCAAGGGAAACCTTGTACTATTGATACACCAAATCAAAAATCAATCGAAGAGCTTTGCTCTAAGCAGTTAATAGATGCAACACAAATAATAAAAGTTCTTGTACTTATAGCAGTAACAGAAGATGGGCAACAACAACCTTTACTTATAAGTATTAGAGGAGATCAGGAGCTCAATGAAATAAAGCTTATAAATGCTCTTAGTAATCAAATAGGAAAAGGAGTTCTAAGTATTACTCAAATCAACGAAGATCAATTAAAAAGTGAAGGCTTGAAAAGTTGGCCATTTGGATCAATTGGGCCTGATTTTGAAGATTCAAATTTAATTGGTGCAAATAATTGGAAAGAAGAATTTGTACGTTTCTCTGACCATACAGCTGCCGAACTAGAGTCTTTCGTCTGTGGGGCCAATCAATTAGATAAACATAGAAGTCATATGAATTGGCCACTTCTAGGGGGGGCGCAAAGAGCAGTTGATATACGCAAAGCGAAAGCAGGAGACAGCTGCGTTCATGACCCTAGTCAAATACTGACATCAAAAAGAGGGATTGAAGTTGGACACATCTTTCAACTTGGTCGCAAATACTCAAAAGCTCTGCAAGCAACCTTCACAAATGAAGAAGGCTTGCAAGAAGCTTTTTGGATGGGTTGTTATGGGATAGGTATTTCCCGTCTTGCACAAGCTGCAGTTGAGCAAAACCATGATGAGGTAGGTATCTGCTGGCCGATTTCAATTGCTCCTTTTGAAGTAATAGTTGTAATCGCAAACATCAATGATGATGCTCAGAAAAATTTAGGGGAAAAGCTTTATGAAGATCTCAAAGCAAATGAGATTGAAGTTCTACTGGATGACAGGCCAGAACGTGCTGGCGTGAAATTTAAGGATGCTGATCTCATAGGCATTCCATGGAGGCTAGTGGTAGGTAGAGATGCAGCACTTGGGAAAGTGGAACTCATCCAAAGAATAAATAGAAGGAGCAAAGTCTTGGAGAGCAAAGAAGCTACAAAAGAGCTAGTACAAGAAATATTTGCTTCTAGGAGCTGAATTCCCCTATTAAACACTCTAAAATCAAAATTAATTGCAATAACGAAATGACTGCTGCCTTCCAGGGCCTAATTAAGAGACTGTTGGGGGCAGCTTTTGCTTTCTTTTTGGGCGTCTTATTTCTAATTACTCCTATACAAGGAAGTGTCGGAGCCAGTGAACCTTTGATGAGTGGTGATTACATCAATGACACAGTATCAGTAGCACAAAGTCTTCAAGAGATCATTGCCATTCCAAATGATTCGGAGGGGAAGGCTCAAGCAGAAAGTGACTCAGTGCAATTAATCACTTCATATATTTCTAGATATAGAAACCGTTCGCAAGTTAATCAAAGCCTTTCTTACACAACAATGCAAACAGCATTGAACGCAATGGCAGGTCATTACAAAACATTTTCCAATCGTCCATTGCCTGATCAGCTCAAAGATCGCCTCAACACCCAACTAGCCAAAGCTCAGGAGCTTGCAAAAAATGAAAGCTAAACATAGTCTTTGATTTCAGTTCTTTGACTCAGGGTAGGGAGATCTGCGAAGGTTGTTTATCTTGCAGTTTGGCGGCTTCGGGCCGCAATTTCCTTGGCAAACGTAGTCGTAATAGGTGCTCAATGGGGTGACGAAGGGAAAGGAAAGATTACCGACCTACTTAGTCGGTCAGCTGATGTAGTTGTCCGCTATCAAGGTGGAGTTAATGCAGGGCATACCATTGTCGTAGATGGAAAAGTTCTAAAACTTCACCTGATTCCTTCTGGCATTCTCTACCCAGAAACAATTTGCTTGATTGGTTCTGGAACAGTTGTAGATCCAAAAGTAATGCTTAGAGAGATCGAAATGCTCTTGGAGAACGGTATAGATATTTCAGGCCTTCAATTGGCCTCTACAGCACACGTCACAATGCCTTATCACCGCTTGATAGATCAGGCAATGGAACAAAGAAGGGGGCCCCAAAAAATAGGCACAACGGGCCGTGGCATTGGCCCAACATATGCAGATAAAGCACATAGAAGTGGAATTCGTGTTATCGATCTTCTCGACGAAAAAAGACTCCGCGAAAGACTTACAGGACCTCTCAAGGAAAAGAATGATCTCCTAAGTCAAATATATGGAGTTAGTTCCTTAAAACCAGAAGATGTAGTCGAGGAATACCTAAATTATGGCAAAAGACTATCTCCTCATGTAGTTGAATGCACAAGAGCTATTCACCAAGCGGCACGAAATCGTAAGAATATTCTCTTTGAAGGGGCACAAGGAACTTTATTGGACCTCGATCACGGCACTTATCCTTATGTGACATCATCAAATCCAGTATCAGGTGGTGCCTGCATTGGAGCAGGGGTTGGTCCAACACTGATCGACAGAGTAATTGGAGTAGCAAAGGCTTACACAACAAGAGTTGGAGAAGGCCCATTCCCAACAGAATTACAAGGTAGTTTGAATGACCAGTTGT